>CAIZGA010000368.1 GCA_903932385.1 uncultured Acidobacteriota bacterium | reverse complement strand
CGCACGCCGCTCGGACTGCAACGTGTCACCGGTGCGAACACCGCTGCGAATTGGCTGGCACAGCAGGCCGCGCTCCATTGCCAGTTGCTGAATCTCGCGCAGCGGTTCTTCTAAATTTTTCTGGACGTCATTCGAAAGCGCCTTCAACGGCGACACATACACCACCTGCGTCATCACCGGCAGCCGACCTTCCACTGACAAGCGCAGCAACTGATCAATCGCTACCAGAAATGCCGCCAGTGTTTTACCGGAACCTGTTGGCGCGGAGATGAGCGTTGCATGACCGGCCACAATTTCCGGCCAGCCCTGCTCCTGCGGCTCGGTCGGCGTGCCGAATCGCCTCACAAACCACTCCTGTACCACCGGGTGCGCCCAGGCCAGCGAAGGCGGAATTGCAGGCACCGCTGGCTGCGGCTGCTCTGCCGCGTCCATTGCATCCATCCCCTTCAGCGTTGTGGGAGTCGCTGCCATGCAGGAGATTCTACTCCAGTGCGTTCGTTCTTTCTTCGCCGCAAGCAACTTCCACAATCCTCTGCCTTTATCATGTAGATATGGCAGAAATTACCGACGCTCTCACTCGCGCCCGTCGCATCAACCTCATCCTGTTCGATGTGGACGGCGTTCTTACCGACAACGGCATCTGGCTTTTCCCCGGCTCCACGCCCGGCACAACGGTGGAGGCCAAGGGCTTCAGCGCGCATGACGGCACCGGAATTTCTCTGGCGCGCGTTGCCGGCATCCAGTGCGGCTTTGTCACCAAGCGAATTTCAGAAACGGTAAAACTTCGCGCCCGCGACCTGAAAATTGAATACGTCTACGTTGGCCAATCGCAGAAGCGCGTTGCCGTGGAAGAGATTTCCGCCAAGTCCGGCATCCCGTTGGAACAGATTGCGTTTGTCGGCGATGATGTCATCGATCTGCCGGCCATGCGCGTCGTCGGCCTCGCTATTGCCGTGGCCAACGCCCGCCCACAGGTCAAGCGCGAAGCCCACTACATTACCGAACACGTGGGCGGCCAGGGAGCTGGTCGCGATGCCATCGAGTTCATCCTTGAAGCCAAGGGCATTCTCGACTCCACCATCGCTGCCTTCCTCGACGAACACAATGCGGCAGCAGCAGCCTCAGACATCGGCAAAGGCGGCATGTAACTGCGCTACGATTTATTTTTATTGCTGGCTGAATGTGGATGTCCATCGCTGTGATGCTCTGCGCGATGCTTGACAATCTGCACCACACGGCACTGCGGACACTCCCACGGATAGTAGTCCAAGAGCGGCAGAATAAACTTCTGCCAGAGGCCTGTTCGTTTTATCCGCCGCAACTCGCCTGAGTTGCATTTGCTGCATTGCATGTTGGTCCCGTCGACGTCAGACTGCTAGTTGTACTGGATGCCTTGCCCAATCTATACCAATCGCAAATCCACATGCATGCAAAATCTTTTAAAAAATCGGAAATCTCCCGATTCGGCTATTCTTCGCGTAGCCACTCGTCCATCCAACCTTCCGCATGGTGCGAGGTGTAGTGCACCACCAGCGCAATTGCGCCGCCAATCAGCGTCGCCCATAGCCGGTGCATTACGATTTCATGTTCCGGCAGATGGTTGATGGCCAGCAGGAAGACGATGTAACTGGTCAGCGCTGTGGCAAAAGCCGCGTAGTTCACATACTGCAGCGCATAGGCAGCGCCTACAAAAAATGTCGTCAGCAGCACCAGCATCCACGGCCCCGGCCGCAGCACGCCGGCAATCACACTGGCCACCATCGCGCCCGCAATGGTACCGCTCATCCGCGCAATCGCCTTGTTGGTAGTGTTGTAGATCTCCGGGTTCAAAATAATCAGCGTCGTCATCGGGATCCAATATCCGCTGGTGAACTTCAGCCGATGATAGACGGCAACGCTCACCACGGCCGCCATGGAAAGCCGCATCGCATGGCGCATGATTTCCGATTTGAAATTGAAGTTGCGACGCAGCACACGCCACTGCGAACGCAAAGAACGCGGAGGTCCCGCGGCTGGATTCGTGAAGAATGCCGAACTTGCCGGCGGTGTCCAGCGCCACAGCAGCATCATCACGCCGCTTTGCACCAGGCCGCCAATCACAATACCCAGGCCGCGATTGAGCAGGTCGCCGCCATGCAGCGGAACTGAACTCGACACCAGCAGATAAATGCAGCACTGCAATCCAACCCACGCCGCAGACGCACTGATGGAACCCAGCATTCCGTAGCCAAAGGCAAATATCATCGCCGCCACGGCCAGCGCAATCGTGTTCGTCGAGCAGACCGCACCCACCATGGCCGCCAGCGCAATGCCAAAACTCACCAGCACCATGGGCCCGCCGCGGAAGTACAGTGGCCGTTGGAAGGACCCGAAGCCTGCAGTGATGGATCCGGCTGCCATGGCCAATGCCATGCGCGGCTGGCCCATCGCCGTCGGTACCGCCAGCGTCAGCAGCACCACCGGCAGGCACAGCAGCGACGCGCGATACTCCGATCGCGTCCAGTCAAAATTCAGGCTCGCATTGTGCAGCCGTTGCGCCAGCCGTGCCAACGCTCCGGTTTCTTCCCCCATGCCTTACTCCCGTTCAATAGTCCCAATACTGCATTCTATTGGATTCCATTCAACAACCGGCCTCCTGTGGAGCTACACTGGATTCGCTATCGCAACAGACTTTGGCCATCGAGGACCCCCATCCGACCCATGCAGCGACTCCGTTCCAGCACGGCAGCATGGCTAAGCGTGTATTTCTTCTATGCCGTGCTCGCCAACCTGCCTTTCTGGGTGGCAAGCTCCGTCCTCGGCATCTGGTGCCACGGCATTTTTTGTCTGGAGTATGCGTTGCTCGGCATCGTGGCCCTCTTCATTCCGGGCTGGCTGGCCGCTATATTTTTGTTGATTACTTTTCTGGCCGACATTCTCAGCGGCATCAGCGAAACCTATTTCCTTTCACCTTCAGAATGTCTCACCAGTTCAGTGTTTCTTTCGGAGTTTTCCAGTCGACGACTCTTCGCCATTGCTGCCGTTCTGCTCTTCACCGTCATCGTTGCGCTCATCGCCGCGCGTTTGCCGGCCAACCGGCTGCATAGCAGCGTGCGTCGCCGCGCGATTCTGGCGCTGCTTGCATTCTCGTTTGCCTGCCTCTTTGCCGACTACACCACCATCGTGCGCGGCGCCGGCCACCTCATCAATCCGCTCCGTGCCAGCACACTGGCCGATGGCGTGCATCCCATTTACTTCCGCGGCATCCGCATTGCGCGGCCCATCACGCTGCGCCTGGTACGCAATGAAATTTTTTACGACCGCATCCGCATCAGTGCGCGTAAACTGCCCGACCCATCCCCTGCGCCTTCTGCCGCCGCAATTGCGATGAAGGCCGCGGGCATTCCTCTCAACGGCACTGTCGCTGCCACTCCCGAAAATCTTCCCAACATTGTTCTGGTACTGGTGGAGTCGTGGGGCAATCCGGTCAATCCCGCGCTCTCTCATCTTCTGCTCAGCGACTATGACTCGCCGCAATTGCAATCGCGCTACCAGGTCCTCACCGGCAGCGTTCCCTTCTTCGGTTCCACAGTTGCCGGCGAGTCACGCGAACTCTGCAGCAGCCACATGAACCTCTACATCCTCAACGCCAGCCACGACACACTGGCCACCTGCCTGCCGCAGCAACTCGCACACCTCGGCTATCACTCCGTTGCTGTGCATGGCATGGATGGCCACATGTTTGACCGCGTCTACTGGTACCCGCGCATTGGCTTCGACGACCAGTGGTTCCGCGAACGCTTCCGCCTTTCCAGCACGCCGGAATGTATCGGCGCCTTCACCGCCAGTTGCGACGGCAATCTCGCTGCGTGGATTGGCAATCGACTGACGCAAACTTCTGTTGCTCCGGAATTTATTTATTGGGTCACCATCAATTCGCATCTACCGGTGCCGACGCCGGCCACTGTTGCTCATCCGATTCCTTGTACACTGCCGATTCTCGCCGAGCAGCCAGACCTCTGCTCGTGGGCGCAACTCGTGGCCAATGTGCATCACTCTATTGCTCAAGCGGCTACACAGATGCAAACGGCAGAGACACACGCCGCCCGACCCACCATCTTTATTCTTGTCGGAGATCACGCGCCGCCATTTGTCTCGCCAACGTTGCGCAGTCAGTTTTCTTCCAGTGATGTTCCATACATCATCCTGCTGCCGCGCACGCTCGCGCACTAGGGCCAACAGCCACCAAGCCCGCACCAGCGCGATATAATAACTTGTCGGCTGCAATTTTCATCATGAAGAACGAAGATCTAATCCTTGTTACCGGCTCGACCGGATTTCTCGGAGAGCGGCTGGTGCGGGAACTGCTGGCCACACATCCACAGGCCACGCTCGCCCTACTCATTCGCAATCGCCCCGGCCTCACCGGTCTCCAGCGTGCCGAACGTTTTGTTCCGGCCGCCGATCTGCATCGTGTTCAGGTTTATGCCGGCGACGTCACCCAGCCACTTTGCGGACTCGACGCATCTGCGTATCAGCAACTCACCGAGCAGGCCACCCGTGTCATCCACTCTGCGGCCACCGTACGCTTTGATCACACACTCGAGGAAGCCCGTGCCATCAACGTCGAGGGCACTCGACGCATTCTTGATTTCGCTGTGGCCTCGCCCAACCTGCGCAGCTTCACCTACGTCGGCACGGCTTATGTCGCCGGTGAACGCACCGGCCTCATCCGCGAAGACGAATTGAATGTCGGCCAGAATTTCCGCAACACCTATGAGCAGACTAAATCCGAAGCTGAAGCGCTGGTTCGTTCCTATCTACAGAAAATTCCTGGCATCATACTTCGCCCCAGCATCATCGTCGGCGACTCGCGCACCGGTGTCACTTCCAGCTTCAAGATGATGTACTGGCCGCTGAAGATCTACGCGCGCCGCCTGTGGCGAACTGTGCCGGGCTATCCCGATTCTGTCCTCGACATCGTGCCGGTGGATTTTGTCGCACGCGCCGTCGCCTATCTCGCGTTTGATCCCACAGCCATCGGCAGCACTGTGCATCTCTGCGCCGGGCCGCGCTCCAGCGCCACCATCGCACAAATTGCCGCGCGTGCTGCAGAATATTTCCACGTTGCACCGCCGCGATACGTCAGCCCAAAACTTTTCTTCGCGCTGCTGCGACCCTTGCTCTTCCTCGCACTCTGGGGACGCAAGCGTCGCGTACTTCGCGATGGCCGCGCCTACCGCGACTACTTCACCATGCGTATGCAGTTTGACACTACTCACGCCGAGCGGCTGCTGGTTCCCGCCGGCATCACAGCACCGCCCGTACTCGACTATCTCGACCGGCTCTTCCATTACTGTGTCGCAAGTGAGTGGGGACGCAAGACGATTTCTCCCGAATGAACGTTATTCGCCGCATACAGCTCTCGCGTGACCGCAGCATCACCGTAGCCAATCTGGTGGATGAGTTGCTCCGCCGCAACGGCGACAGCGACGTATCCTTTGGCGATGACGGTACGTTTTCTCTATCGCAACTTCAAAATGAAATTCAGCAGATGGATGCATATCTGCGCACCGTTATCGAGTTGCGTCCGGGGCAACCGGTCGCCATCTATCGCAGCAACAACCGCCGCTGCTTCCACTGGTTCCTCGCCATCATCCGCGCCGGCGGCGTTGCTGTTCCGCTCAACCCGCAGCTCTCGCTCACAGAAGTACGCCGCATCTTGGTGGAAAGCGGCACTGATGTTTTAATAACCGACACCGCTGTCTTTGAGCGCCACATTCTCGACATCTCCGCACTGCCGCTGCGCCACTGTATTCAGGACGATGACGCCGTAAGCATTCCCGGTTGTCAACGCATCACTTCTGTCACAGAAAAGTTCGCGCCCGCAACAATTGATCCCCGCGTCACCATCGCCATCTTTCACACCTCCGGCACCAGCGGCCATCCCAAAGGAGCTGCGCTTTCCAGCCGCGCATTGCTCTCCGCTCGTGCCAGCATCATCCTCGTTGGATTTCTTCTCGGGCCGGACGACCTCGCTTTCATTGCGCTGCCCTGGTCGCATATCATGGCCGTCAGCATTGCGCTCTACGGTCTGATGGCCGGCATCCGCGGCTGCTTCATGGACCGCTTCGAAATCAATGCCGCACTCGACCTCATCGAACGCTATCGCATCACGGCGTTCGTCGGTGTGCCGGAAATTTTCACGCGTCTGGTCAACGCTGCACCGGAGTCGTCGCGTCTTCGAACCATTCGCCTCTGGCTTTCGGCCAGCGACCATCTGCCGGCAGAAATTCGCAATCGCCTTCGCGAGTACGGCGCGCTGTTTCGTTTCCCCGCCGGCCGCCGCATTCCGCCCATCCTGCTGAACGGTTACGGCATGGTGGAACTCGGCGGGCTGGCCATGATGGGATTCGAACTTTCTTTCCTGCCCGGCAGCAGCGACTTCTGCCTGCCCGTGCCACCCTACAAAATTCGCATTGTGGATGAGAGTGGTCGCGTTTGCCGCACTGGTGTCACTGGCGAATGCCAGATTCTTCGTCCCGGATTTTCTCCGCATTACTGGCGTGACAGCGACGGCGACAAATCCATACTCACAAACGATGGTTGGCTGCGCACCGGAGATCTGGCTCGCCGCAATCGCCTCGGCCTTATCCAACTCGTCGGCCGCATGAAAGATGTCATCAAGTCCGGCGGCTATTCGGTCTACGTGCGCGAACTGGAAGAGACGCTGCTGACCCATGCAGCTGTTGCCCGCGCCGTCGCCTTCGGTCTGCCTCATCCGCAAAAAGGAGAAGTGCCGGTCGCTGTAGTGGAAATTAATTCCGATGCGGTGGAAGCAGAGCTGATTGAATATTGCCGCGCCAATCTTGCCGGTTATAAATGTCCGCGGCGCATCTGGGTGGTGCCCATCAGCAGCATCCCGCAGAACCATACCGGCAAGGCGCTCCGCCGCGTTCTTCGCGAGCAATACCTCAACGAATCCGTTGAAAAGATTTAAGGGTTTTAGTTAGTCATGCCGGAGAGCTTCACGCTAGTCATGCCGGAGAGCTTCAATCGGCGAGAGCTTTGATCCCCGCCACGCCGGCAACGCACCCGCCAGCAGACCCGCACACACGGCAATCACCAGCGCCTCAACAATCAGCAGCAGCGGCACATGCGAGGAGACAACCGTCGCGGTTTGCGGCAGCGTTCCCAAAACGCGCAGCGCAGCCCAACCCAGCCCCAGCCCGATGACACCGCCGAAGATGCCAATCAGCGCAGCTTCCAATTCAATCAGCAGCAACACCTGCCATTGTTTCCAACCCAACGCCCGCAGAATGCCAATTTCGCGTGTGCGTTCAAAGACCGACATCGCCATGGTGTTCGCAATTCCCATGATGCCAATCAGCAACGCCACCGCAGAAGTCCCCCACGCAGAGGCATGGGCCAACTGCACAAATTGATTGTTCTGCGCGCGGTCCGCCGCTGGTACGGCGCGCAGTCCCGGCAACACAGCTTCAATCGCCGCTTCTGCATTTTTCAGATATACCGCCGGCGCAACTCCAGCCGGTGCCGGCTTCAGCCGCACATGCAGCGTGGAAACTTTCCCCACCAGCCCACTCACCATCTGCAACTGGTCCAGCGGAAGAATTACCGCACCCGCTTCCAGCGCAGAGGGTCCGTGAACAATCGCACACACGGTAAATGTGGTGCCTTCAATCTCCACCGTATCACCAACGCCTTTTTTCAGCGTTCCAGCCAGCACATCCCCAAGCATCACTTCCGGTACGCCTGCGTGGAATACATGTCCGCTCAAAACCTGCAGCGAATCAATCTCATAGGAGTCCGCACGCCAGCCGTAGACCAGAGCATTCACTTCCGGCGTCAGGTCCATGATGTTGTAGATGAGTGGTACGGCATTGGCCACCATCGGCAACGCCTTCACTTTATCGGCGGCGCTCTCATCCACGGAGCTGCTCAAAAATGTTTGTTGAATGACGGCAATATCTGTACCGCTGCCTGAGTAGAGCCGCATCCACTCCTGCTCGAAGCCGCTGGAAAAGCCGACCAGGCACACAAACGCACCAATCGCCACGCCCACGCCGCACAGCGTCAGCAGGGTCCTTAGTTTGCGATGGATCAGGTTGCGACACACGCAGGTGGTGTACGTCAGTTGGTGGCTCATACGCGGTAATGCCAGTGTATCAGCGCCTGCCCAACCACGCCCGCAGCCCGGCTTTTACTCTGCCGCTTGCTACTATATTGTTTCAGCCACCTTGGCTGTTGCCTGCTCGCACATGGAAAAACGCCGCAATCGTCCGCCCACCATCCACGACGTCGCCCGCACCGCTGCGGTCAGCGTGATGACCGTCTCGCGCGTGCTGAACAATAATCCCAGCGTCAAGCAGGTTACGCGTTCGCGCGTGATGAACGCCATCCACAGCCTTGGCTACGCACCCAATGACGCAGCCCGCATGTTGAAGGGCCGTAGCAGCCGCACCATCGCTCTGGTAGTGCCGACGCTTTCAGATTTTTTCGCCAGCTGCTTTCATGCCGTGCAGCAGGTCGCCATCGAACGCGGCTACCAGACGCTGGTCGTCGTCACCGGCCGCGACTCCGCTGTAGAGGACCAGCAGATTGAATCGCTGATGAACCATCGCGTTAGCGGCCTGATCCTCGTCACCATCGGTGCCGACACAAAAAGCCTGCGCAGCTTCCGCGAAAACGGTATTCCCGTCGTCGCACTCGACCGCCCAATTACCGCGCCGCCCACAGACACAGTGCTGGTAGAGAATCGCGAAGGTGCGGAACTCGGCGTCTGGCACCTCATCGAACATGGCCACACTCGCATCGCCTGCGTCAGCCTCGACTCCGGCAGTTACACTACGCAGGAACGCGTCGAAGGCTACATGCAGGCCATGCGCGCGGCCAAGCTCGATCCCATCCTCTGCACCTCTCTCAGCGGCAATGAAGCCATGCGTGCGCTGGTGGCACGCTGGGCGGCATCGCCAGACCGGCCCACTGCAGTCTTCGCCACCAAACGCATCGCCACCGTGCAACTGATTCAGGCGTTGCATCGGCACTCGCTGCGCGTTCCGCAGGAGATTGCCCTGGTTGGCTTTGACGATTTTGAACTCGCCGAAGTCCTCAGCACGCCGCTCACCGCAGTGCGCCAGTCTCCCACAGAAATTGCCCGTGCCGCCGCCGAACTCCTCTTCAAGCGCATTACTGCCGCGCAGGACAAGACCCGCAACGATCATCCCTGCTCGAAAATATTTTTCCCCGCTGAACTCATCATTCGCCGTTCCTGCGGCTGCTCCGCCAAAGACTAGCAGCAGGTTCTAGGGCAGCAATTTATTCCTGCATGGACACTTCATGCTGGTATCGTTATCTTCGTCGCCATACATCTTCCCGCTTTGCTTGGAGTCATTGGATGAAGTCATTCGCTAATTTACTACGCACTACATCAACGTCATGCCTTGCTGTCGCTCTGCTGATGGCCGTCTTCAACTTCGCGGCCGCACCCATGCTTAACGCACAGACGCAGATGAATATCGTCCTCGTGCCTACACCAGCGCCTCCGGGCGATGCGCCTGCCGATGCCGGTCCGCTGGCCACCGGTCTCTCTCCGAAAATCACGCGCGCAAATCTTGCCAAAGAAATGAAGCTCGTCGCTGACTGGCAACTCGCGCGACTCCCCGAAAAAGCGCAGTACGACTGGACCTTCGCCGCGCTTTACACCGGCATGATGGCTGTCCCGCCGCAAGTTGCCGGCGACAAGTATCGCAACGCCATGCAGAACATCGCCGACAAACTCAACTGGCAACCCGGCCCACGCGTTCAATTAGCGGATGACCAGGCCGTTGGCCAGATGTATCTCGAGCAGTACATGCTGCACAGCGATCCGAAAATGCTCGCCTCCATTCGCGCCCGCATCGACGCGCAGATGGCCATGCCAGACAGTCCCAAGAAGCCGTTGTGGTGGTGGTGTGATGCGCTCTTTATGGAGCCGCCGGTTCTCGCCGACCTCGCCGCAATCACTCATGACGACAAGTACTGGAACTTCATGGATCACGAGTGGGACATCACAACCAAGCTGCTTTACAACAACGATGACCATCTCTATTTCCGCGACGCCACCTTTCTGAACAGCCATGAGAAAAATGGCGCGCGTCTTTTCTGGTCGCGCGGTAATGGCTGGGTGATGGCGGGCATCGTCCGCGTGCTCGACCGCATGCCGGCAGATTCGCCGCTGCGCCCCAAATACATTTTGCTGCTGCAGCAGATGGCTACATCCGTTGCAAAAATTCAGGGTGCCGATGGTCTCTGGCGTCCGGGCCTGCTCAACGCGGATGCCTATCCTCTGCCGGAAGTTTCCGGCAGCGCCTTCATCACTTATGCACTGGCTTACGGAGTCAATCATCACATGCTGCCTGCGAAGACTTACACGCCGGTCATTCGCAAAGCATGGGCGGGCATGCTCACACACGTTTACGCCGATGGCCGCCTCGGTTCCATTCAGCCCGTCGGTGCCGCACCCGCTCCGCTCAGTGCAACTTCCAGCTACGTTTACGGAGTTGGCGCATATCTGCTGGCCGGATCGGAACTCTACAGCACGGCAAAATAATTTCGTTGCACATTGCATCGCCCCGCACATCTCACCATTGCGGGGCGATGTTCTTTTCAACCAATCTTCCTCCGCTTCCGCGCTACACTGAATCCGCCATGTGCACCCGCTACTATCGCACCTCCGGCCCGCAGCAAATTCTCGACGCATTTGAAATCGATGCGGTCGACGCTGCCTCTATCCCTGCCGCGCCAACCTTCAACGCCGCCCCGCATTCCTTTCAGCCCGTCGTTCGCTTGAATCATGAAGGCCATCGTTCGCTCGCGTTGTTACGCTGGGGACTCGTTCCCTCATGGTCGAAGGACGCGAAGATTAGCTTCACCACTTTTAATGCTCGTGCGGAAACCGTCGCCACTGCGCCCGCATTTCGCGTGCCCTTCAAACGCCAACGCTGTCTGGTTCCCGCCGATGGTTTTTATGAGTGGAAGCAACTGGATCCGAAAACCAAACAGCCTTACGCCATCACCACCACCGCTGCGCACCCCTTCGCCTTTGCCGCGCTTTGGGACCGTTGGCAATCGCCCACTACGCCGGAAGTATTGGAGACCTTCACCATCCTCACCACCGCTGCCAACGCAGCCGTTGCGCCGATACACAATCGCATGCCTGTCATCCTCGCACCCGATGATTACAACCGCTGGCTCTCGCCAACTGAAATCGCTCCATTGGATTTGTTGCGTTCGCTACCCGATGCCGGCCTCACTTCCTGGCAAGTCGCACGCGATGTCGGCAATGTGCGCAATAATTCGCCATCGCTGCTCGCGCCAATCTAAATTTTTCTCTAAACTGCTATCGTGAACGGCAACGCACCCTATCGCGGAAGACTCGCGCCTTCGCCCACAGGTCTGCTGCACCTCGGCCATGCGCGAACTTTTTTCACAGCTTTTACCCGCGCAAGCAACGCATCCGGCACCTTGCTGATGCGCATGGACGATCTCGATACCGACCGCAGCCGTGCCGAATATATTGATGCAACTCTCGAAGATCTTGCCTGGCTCGGCATCCGTTGGACGGAACCGGTTATTTACCAAAGCCGTCGCCACGCACTGTATCTCGATGCATGGCATCGTCTCGCGCAACTCGGCTGGTTGTATCCCTGCAGTTGCACTCGGCGCGAACTCGCCTCCATCGCCACCGCCCCGCATGAGCTCGAACAACAACCGCAGCCGGATGACGAACCCATCTATCCCGGCACCTGTCGCAGTGCATCATCAAATATTTCGCACGGCAATCCCGGCAATCAAAATTGGCGCTTCCGTGTTCCCGATGGCGAAGTTGTGGAATTTCTCGACAAGAATCTCGGCCCACAACGCTTCACCGCTGGCGTCGACTTCGGTGACTTCCTCGTCTGGCGCCGCGACGGCACGCCCAGCTACCAACTCGCCTGCGCAGTCGACGATGCCGATCTCGCCATCACAGAAGTCGTTCGCGGTGCCGACCTGCTCAAGTCCACCGCCCGCCAGATTCTCATCCTGCGCGCACTGTCGCAGCCGCAACCCGCATGGTTCCACTGCCCGCTCGTCACCGACCAGAACAACCAACGATTGGCCAAGCGGCATGATGCACTCGCCATTCGCAAGCTGCGCGCACAAGGCCGCACCGTCGCAGATATTTTGCATGGAAATTTTGGATTAATCTGAAGCTGGTTGGCGGTGGAGGCAGTCTCGAGCGAACTCGTCTCTTGCTGCAATTCCCTGCTATCAGGAAAAGTTACAGGGGATATCTCGGATTTCAGGATTTCCAACCGAGCCCGAGATGCCACATTCAGAAACCCGCGCTGGATGGGGCACCCGGCTGATCGCGGAGGCTCATCTTTCAGCAGTCTTCGGCTCTCCCATGAACTTCCTGACAACCGAAACTACCCAGAGCATCACGTACACGTCAGCGATGGCGATAGGGATAACCACGAGCGCAGGAATCCACTTGTCGGTCCAGGGAACGAACAGAATCAGCAAAACATGAAGTGCAGCAAGGAGGATCATGGTTCCCCAAAACCACACATGCCCCCGGAGTTTCCTCTTTAT
>CAIZGA010000367.1 GCA_903932385.1 uncultured Acidobacteriota bacterium | reverse complement strand
GAGCTGCGGCTGCCGGCGCCGTGGTAGGAGCTATACCTTCGGTCTCTTGCCATTACTGTGTCGGCGAGCTGGAGAAGAGTTCGCCTGTACCTGTAGTGAGTCTGCTGGCAGCCGTGCGGGAGGAAATCCTGCGGCGTGGATTGAAACGAGCGGCATTGTTTGGCGCGAAATATGCGATGGCGTCGAAACTCTTTGGCAGCGTGCCAGAGGTGGAGTGGGTGGAGCCGACGGCAGAAGAATTTGCTGCGATTGATGAGATGTATTGGGTATTGGTGCGCACCGGCAAAGGCAATGCGGAGTTGCACGAAGGTTTTACGCGGATTGCGAAACGGCTGTGCGCTGAAGAAGGCGCGGAGTGCATCTTGTTTGCGGGAACAGACCTAGCGGTGCTATTCAACGAATCGAATACGGATTTCCCGTACTTGGATTGTGGCGAGAAGCACTTACAGGCAATTCTGCAGGCGATACTTTAGCGTCGGCGTTTGTGTTCCTGCGTGAGCGCGAGCAGCGTGTCGGTGACGACATCGTAGTTGTGGCGCAGGCGGTCACTCTCAAATAGGAAATTTCCAGCGATGGGTTCGATGCCGAGTGCGCGGATGCGGTCGAGATCGGCTTGCACCGGCGTTTGGCCTTCGACGGCGTAGCGCGCTGCGGTTTCCACGTTGACGGGCGCGGTGTTGATGAGCGCATAGTCAAAAAGCGGCGTGGTGACGCCGGCATAGCGTGCGTGTTCGTGAATTTTTTCCAGATGCTCTGACGCGGTGAGGTCGAGGCTTTCATTGGCCTGCGTCATGATGTTGCAGATATAAACACGAACGGCCGAAGCCTGCGCGATGGCCTGTGCAATACCATCCACCAGAAGATTGGTAATCAGGCTGGTGTAGAGCGAGCCGGGGCCCATGGTGATGAGGTCGGCACGCTGGATGGCGTCGAGGGTTTCCGGCAGCGGCTTTACGTTGACCGGGTCGGTAAACAGACGAATGATGCGTTTGCGGCTGGCAGTGATGCTGGTTTCGCCGCGGACGAGAGAGGCATCTTCCATGCGCGCGGCGAGGGTGATGTTTTCTCGCGTGGCGGGATAGATGCGGCCACGGGTGGCTAGAATCTGCGACGAGGCCTGCACGGCAAGTGCGAGGTCGCCGGTGATGGAAGTGAGTGCGGTGAGGAAGAGATTGCCGAAGCTGTGACCTTCGAGTCCCTGGCCGGAAGAGAAACGATAGCGGAAAAGCTGCGAGAGCAGGTAGGAGTCTTCACTAAGCGCGACGAGGCAATTGCGCAGGTCGCCGGGGGCCAGCATCTTGAAGTCCTTGCGCAGACGACCGCTGGATCCGCCATCATCGCTGACAGTGACTACGGCGGCCAGGTCGGCGATGGCGTATTTTGCTGGATCGTTTTCTGTGATGTGCGTCGTTCCGTGCGGCGGAGCAACGTGACGCTTGAGTCCCAGCAGCAGCGTGGAAAGGCCGGTGCCGCCGCCGATGGCGACAACGCGCAGGTCTTCATCAGTGCCGGAGGCATCGGCTGCAGCGGGTTTGGAATGCTTGGGAGTCAGCGGCATAGGGAAATCCCCGAGCGAAACGCTCAGGGCATTTCAGGATAAAGCAATTCTGTGAAGCGCGGGTCGTCGGCCATGTCGAGGAAATCCGAATCTCCGCGTGCCTGCAGGCGGTTGCGCGGGTTCAGCCGGATGGCCTCGGTGAGGTGCTGGAGGCAGGCATCGGTCTGGCAGGTCATGCTGGAGAGAACAGCCAAGCCGTAGAAAGCATAGTCGGCGGATGGGTTCTTCTTGACGATGGTATCGAACTCGCTGCGCGCATCCTCGTAGAAGCCGGTGTTCAGCAGGGAGATGGCGTAGTCGTAACGCTCTTCTAGCGACTCAAACTTATTGTTCTGCTGCAGCAGCTGCCGTTCGCAGGCGCTGCTGTAGGTGCGGATGCGTTCCAGCAACTCTGGCGGCGCTGACGGGAGCAGCTTATCAAAGGCGGCTTTGGCCTTCTCAAACTTGTTTTCCTGCATCAGGCGCACGGCACTGCCGTACATGGTGTGGGCCTGTTGACGGGCTGCGTCCAGCTTTTCCGGCTTTTCGTGCTTCTCTGGTTT
>CAIZGA010000366.1 GCA_903932385.1 uncultured Acidobacteriota bacterium | reverse complement strand
ATGACAACAGTCCACGAACATCCGCTGAAGAAGATCCTGGAAAGTCGAATTGCCATCATCGATGGAGCGATGGGCACCACCATCCGCACCTACGCGATGAAGGAAGCCGACATCCGCGGGGAGCGGTTCAAGAACTCGACCAAGGACCTGCTGAATAATGGCGACCTGTTTTCTCTGACGCAGCCGAAGATGATCTGCGACATTCATCGCCGTTTTCTGGATGCCGGCGCGGACATACTTGAGACGAATACCTTTGGCGCGACCAGCATCACGCAGAGCGAATTTTTTGTGGAAGACCCGCGCGAACGCGGCGGCCGCAAAGACCCTGATTTTTACCAGAAGATTCTTGCCGATCCGCAGCTGAACAATCTGGCGTGGGAGATTAATGAAACCTCTGCGCGCCAGTGCCGCGAACTGGCTGACCGCGTTTCGAATGAGACCGGCGTGCAGCGGTTTGTTGCCGGATCCATTGGGCCGTTGACGGTTTCGCTTTCGAACTCGCCCGACGCCGACGACGCAGGTTTCCGCGTGGTGACATTCGACCAGGTGCGCGATGCGTACAAACATCAGGTGCGTGCGTTGATTGCCGGCGGCTCCGACCTGCTGCTGGTGGAAACGATTTTCGATTCGCTGAATGCCAAGGCCGCGCTGGTGGCCATCCGCGAAGTGTTTGACGAGGACAAGGTGTGGCTGCCGGTGATGATTTCTGCCGCTGTGGGTCGTGGTGGAGAGACGCTGATTTCTGCACAGACGACCGAAGCTTTTTGGAATGCAGTGCAGCATGTGCGGCCGATTTCTGTCGGACTGAATTGTTCGCTGGGGCCGGACCTGATGTATCCGTTTCTGGAAGAGCTTTCGGGCAAGGCCGATGTTGCCATCTCGTGTTATCCGAATGCCGGTTTGCCGAATCCGCTATCGAAGACGGGCTTTGATTTGGGTCCGCAGGACATGGCGCGTTTTCTCGGCAACTTCGCGCGCGCAGGGCTCATCAACATTGCCGGCGGATGTTGCGGCAACACGCCGGAGCACATCGCAGCGATCGCCACCGCGTTGAAAGAATTGCCGCCACGAAAAATTGGCCGCGTAGAGGTGGCTGCGTGATTCCAACCGCGAAACCTCTGCGTCTATCGGGCTCGCAGCCCTTCACCCAGCAACCGGGCGTCTTCATCATGATTGGTGAACGCACGAACGTTGCCGGATCGCCGCGTTTTGCCCGGCTCATCAAAGAAGGAAATTTTGAAGAAGCGGTGAGTATTGCGCGGCAGCAGGTGGAGAGCGGCGCCAATGTTCTCGACATCTGCATGGACGAGGGCATGATTGACGGCGTGGCCGCGATGACGCGCTATCTGCAGCTGCTGGCCAGCGAGCCGGAAGTGGCGAAGGTGCCGTTCATGGTGGACTCCTCCAAGTGGGAGGTCATCGAAGCGGGACTGAAGTGCCTGCAGGGCAAGGGCATCGTCAATTCGATTTCGCTGAAGGAAGGCGAAGAGGTTTTCCGCCGCAATGCGTCCGCTGTGTTGAAGTACGGCGCGGCCACGGTGGTGATGGCGTTTGACGAGCAGGGCCAGGCGGCAACGTACGAGGACAAGATTCGCATCTGCGAACGCGCGTACCGCATGCTGGTGGATGAAGTTGGATTTCCGCCGGAAGATATTATTTTTGATCCGAACATCCTCACCGTGGCCACCGGCATGGAGGAGCACAACAACTATGCGCTGGACTTTATTAACGCGACGCGGTGGATCAAACAGAACCTGCCGCACGCGAAGGTGAGCGGCGGCGTTTCGAATATTTCCTTCAGCTTCCGCGGCAACAACAAGGTGCGCGAGGCGATGCACTCGGCGTTTTTGTATCACGCGATTGCAGCAGGCATGGACATGGGCATTGTGAATGCCGGCATGCTGGAAGTGTACGAGGAGATTGAGCCGGAACTGAAGACGATGGTGGAAGACGTGCTGCTGAATCGGCGGCCGGATGCCACCGAGCGGCTGGTGGAATATGGTGAGGCGCTGAAGAGCGTCGGGACCACTGTGACGGAAAAGAAGGCTGAAGAGTGGCGCAACGGCACGGTGGAAGAGAGGCTTTCACATGCGCTGGTAAAGGGCATTGACGCCTACATTGAGCT
>CAIZGA010000365.1 GCA_903932385.1 uncultured Acidobacteriota bacterium | reverse complement strand
GGCCGACGACGACCGCGTCCACCGCGTCCGCCCGGCCGACCACCGCCTGCAGGACGGGGGCCGCTGCCGCCTTCCGGCCTCGGCGCACCATCTGCGCGGTTGAAGTTCGGTTCATCGCCTTCGCTGATGTTGATGTCTTCTTCGTTGAAGTCATCGCCACCTTCCAGCGTAATCGTGCTCGCATTCGAACTCGGCTGACGCTCACCCTGCTCGCCACCATCCTGTCCCGGTTCCGGCAAGCCCATCTTGATGCGCTGTTCCTTGATGAGCGCCTTGCGGGAAAGCTTGATGCGGTTGCCTTCGAGTGCCAGTACCTTCACCAGCACCTGATCGCCTTCGCGCAACTCGTCCTTCACATCCTTCACGCGATGCTCGGCAATTTCGCTGATGTGCAGCAGGCCGTCCGTGCCGGGGAAGATTTCGACAAACGCGCCGAACTCCGCCAGACGAACTACCTTGCCCAGATACGTTTTGCCGAGTTCCGGTACAGCCGTCAGGTCGTTGATCATCTGCATGGCACGTGCCAGACCTTCGCCATCGCTCGAGGCAACATTCACACGGCCAGTATCGTCCACGTCAATCTTCACGCCGGTCTGTTCAATGATGCCGCGGATCGTCTTGCCGCCCGGTCCGATGAGGTCGCGGATCTTGTCGGTAGGAATCTGAATGGTGTGGATGCGCGGCGCGAACTTCGACTTCTCTTCATTCGCAGTCGCAATCACAGCGTCCATCTTGTCCAGCAGGAAGAGGCGGCCACGGCGCGCCTGCTCCATGGCTTCACGCATAATCTGCGGCGTGATGCCCATGATCTTGATGTCCATCTGCAGCGCGGTGATGCCCTTGCGAGTTCCGGCCACCTTGAAGTCCATGTCGCCGTAGTGGTCTTCCGCACCGGCAATGTCAGTCAGGACGGCGTACTTGTCGCCTTCCTTCACCAGGCCCATCGCCACACCGGCAACGGAACCCTTTAGCGGAATACCGGCATGCATCAGCGCCAGGCTGGCGCCGCAAACCGATGCCATCGATGAAGAGCCGTTCGACTCCAGAATGTCGCTCACAATACGCAGGGTGTACGGCGACTCATCTTCGCCCGGCAGCACGGCTTCAATCGCACGCGATGCCAACGCACCGTGGCCCACTTCGCGGCGGCCAACGCCGGTCATGCGGCCCACTTCGCCAACCGAGAACGGCGGGAAGTTGTAGTGCAGCATAAAGCGCTTGCGCTGCTCGCCTTCGTAGCTTTCCAGGCGCTGCGCATCGTCGGTGGTGCCCAGCGTTGCGGAAACCAGTGCCTGCGTTTCGCCACGCGTGAACAGTGCCGAACCGTGAACACGCGGTAGCACGCCCACTTCAATGTCAATCGCGCGGATCTCGTCAAATGCGCGGCGGTCCGGACGGATGCGGTCGTTCAGCACCTGATCGCGGAACAGGTTTTCGCGCAGCAGCTCGTAATACTTGCTCAGCTTCTTGGCTGCATCGGCCTCGCCTTCCGGCAATTCCTTCTTCAGCTCGTCTTTGATGCCCTTGATGAGCGCGTAGCTTTCCGTCTTCGGATGCTTCTTCGTGTCCAGCGCATCAGCCAGCTGCGTGCCAATCTTTGCCTTCAACGCGTCGTAGTAAGGCTGGTCGATTTCCGGAGCCTTCACTTCGCGCTTCGGCTTACCGGCCTTCGCAACCAATTCGTTGATGGCGGCGCAGATGAGCTTAATCTGCTGGTGGCCGAATTCAATCGCGTCCACAACCTTGCTCTCTTCCACTTCCTTCGCGCCAGACTCCACCATCACGATGCCGTCGGGCGTGCCGACCACGGTGATGTTCAGCTTGCTCTCTTTCACTTCGGCATAGCTGGGGTTCACGATGAACTGGTCATTCACCAGGCCGATGCGCACTGCGCCAATCGGGCCGGAGAACGGAATATCGCTCAGCGCCAGCGCGCAACCGGCCGCGTTGATGCCAAGAATATCGGGATCATTTTCTTTGTCCGCAGACATCACCAGGGCAATCACCTGGGTCTCGTTGCGGAAGCCCTCTGGGAACAGCGGGCGGATGGGACGGTCAATCTGGCGGCAGGTAAGAATTTCCTTCTCGCTGGGCCGGCCTTCGCGCGTGATAAAGCCGCCGGGGATGCGTCCACCGGCATAGGTATATTCGCGGTAATCCACCGTCAGCGGGAAGAAATCAATGCCTTCGCGCGGTTCCGGCGATGCAACCGCCGTGGAAAGAACTACGTTGTCGCCGCAGCTGGCAAAGGCAGCGCCAGAGGCCTGCTTCGCGATGCGTCCTGTTTCAAATTTGATCTGCTTGCCGCCGGCAAGCTCTACCGTTACGTCATGTTTCATCGGTTTCTCCTTATTGCTATTCGTCGTTTGATTAATCTTGTGTCGCTTTGCTTCGCGCCTGTGTTGGCGCGCCTATGCGCAGATGCCGCGGCGTGAAGAGACAAGTGTCTGCTTCACTGCCAGCGGCAATGTACGTGAGCAAATGCGTTGCTTGGTTAGGTTGTGCAAGGCGAAGTGGCTTTTCTCCGCTTACTTGCGGATACCCAGCTTGCCGATGACTTCGCGGTAGCGGTCCGAATCAGTCTTCTTCAGGTAATCAAGAAGACGGCGGCGCTTGCTCACCAGCATCAGAAGCCCGCGGCGGCTGCCGTGGTCCTTCTGGTGCGTCTTGAAATGTTCAGTCAATTCGCCAATCCGTTCGCTCAGGATGGCAATCTGCACCTCAGGACTGCCGGTATCGGTGTCATGGGTGCGGTAGCGGGTAATGATGTCAGTTTTCTTTTCGGATGCCAGCACGGCTCTATGGTGCTCCCTTAGTCTCTAGTCCACTTCTCTCAGTGTCTGTCCAAGAGTAACATGGGAAGCACTTTACGTACAATCTCCCGCCTTGTTTTCTGCACCTTGCAAATCCGCAACTTTCCCATTCATTCTGTGTTTACACGGCTCGGATACTCAAATAAACCCAATTGGACGACGGGGTTGCACGCTTGAAATCCACATTCTTTCCCAGGATGGCTTTCAATGCACTGTCCAAATTGTCATGAGTCGGCTCTGTTTCGCATTCCGCGAATCGGCTTTTCAGACACCTTTCGCTCTCTTTTCGGCTTCTACCCCTGGTGTTGCCGCAGTTGCAAGCTACCCTGCCATCTGCGCGACCGTGGCCGCAAAGTTCCTCGAATAAGCTCCGCCCGCAGCATGGGTGACTGATTCACCACCCCCAAATAACTATTTGTGCTGCTTCGTGCCCGAACTTTCGCTCAACGCACGCGCCAGTACCTGCATGTCCGTATCTGTGTTGAACCAGAAGACCACCTCGCCCCCGGTCTTCGAGTCCGTCACCGTCATCTTGTCGTAGGAGTGGCCGCCCTGTTCCACCAGCGCCTGCTCCTTCGGCTGCATGCCTAAAATCCGCAGGATGAAATATTCCTCGTCCGGCCACACCACAAACCATGCCGTCGCCGCCGTCTTCCCGTCGCCCGGAGACATAATCGAATTCGCAATCCGCAGTGTGATGTCTTTTTCGTGGTCGCTTTCCGCAGTCTTGCCCATTTTGTCGTAGGCAATCATCGCGCCGAAGTGGGCATCGCCCAGCGCCTCGTTGTGCGCTTCCACCATCTGCGCCTGCTTCAGTGCCTCCGCATAACTCGATGCCTTCAGCGCCTGGTACATGCTGCTCAGTGCATTGTTGGAGTCGAAGTTCCCTCCCACATCGCCCACACGCGCAGACAGCCGCATCGACAGCCAATCAATTTCCAGATTGCCTGCCTGCATTGCTGCCGCAAGTTTTTCGTATTTTGCTTTCGCTGTGGCTGGATCATCCAGCGGTGCCGGCTGCGTCGTTTGCGTAGGAGTTGCCGTTGCCGGCTTCTGCGCCCACGTTCTACTGCACATCATGGCAGCCAGTACAGCCATCCCTACATAGGCAGTTGCTCTGCGCACTTTCATACTGCACTCCGTTCCCCTGGAATGAATACCCGCGCACTCCGCCCCATGCACGTCAAACAGTAACATTAGACACCAGTCATCCTGCTGTGTGCCTGTTTTTCATTGGAATACTTTATCGCGTCTGCGGTTGTCCCGGCGGCGCCGACGGCAGATATGGCTGGTCGGTAAACGGCGAATAGGGATCCGGCGGTGTCACCATCGGCCCCACGCGTCTCGAAGCCGTCACCTTGCGTGCATCAAAACAGCGTCGAACTGCCTCAAACGCCGGCTTCACGCGGAACTCCTCATCGAACAGCAGCGGCCGAGAAAGCAGTTTGTCATCGCGATTTGCCTGCGGCATATTATTCAGCCAGCTGTAGCGGTCGGTGATGCCCCACGTCAGCACGCAGGTAATTGCCGGCTCCGTCAGCACTGAGCTCAGATACGCGTTGTATGTGGCCGCCACCATCTCATCGCGCAGCACCACCTGCGGAGGCATGCTCTTGTCATCCACATCCATCTCGGTGATGAAAACCTGCATGTCCATATCGCGCACGGTGGCCATAAACTTCCGCAGCCCGTCTCCGTAGCTGCCGCGCGTCACCGGCCCCAGATGCGACTGAATTCCCAGCGCATCAATCGGCGCCTGCCGTGCCTTCAATCTCCGCAGCAACAGCAACACCATCGCACGCTTCTCTTCATGCTCCGGAGTCTCGAGTTCAATCCCATACTCGTTGTACGCCAGCAACGCCGTCGGATCGGCATCCCGCGCCGTGCGAAACGCCAACTCTATATAGTCATCGCCAGCCAGTCGCAGCCACGGAGTGTCCCGCAGCGCATCTACCCGCCCGCTGCCGTGAATATCAATCACTTCATTCACAACATCCCACGAATGCATCCGGCCCTGATATCGTCCCACAACATTCTGCACATGCTCGGTCAGCATCAGCCGCGCATTCTGCCGGTTCGCCACATTAGGGAACCAGACCGGCAGCGCTTCATGCCACACCAGCACATGCCCGCGCAGCTTCATGCGGTGCTTCTCGCAGAAGTCCACCAGAAAATCGGAAGTGTCAAAGCTGTAGCTATTGGCCGTGGGCCGCAGCATGTTCATCTTCATGTCGTTTTCTGAAACGACAATGTCGCACTGGCTGGTCACCAGCTCCGCGTAACCCTGTTCCATACGCAGCCGCTCCGCATCTACGGCGCAGCCATATAGAAGATGATGTTGTTCTGCATGTTTCTTCAGCGAGTACTCACCGCTCACATACGCCAAATCCGGAACGTGCAGCGGAGCCAGCGATGGCGGCCTGCGCGAATACGTCTGCACCTTCGGCTTGTACGCGCATCCCACTGCGCCCAACAGAGAAGCCATTCCCGCGCCGGCGACCGACTTCACGCCCGTCTCCAGAAACTTTCTTCTGCTTGTCCGCCGACCTTCGTTCATTGCCCCTCGTCCGCCCAGCCTTGCGATTAGTGCCGCCGTGCCGCCACTCGAGCCTCGTGGTCCTGCTCCGCCACCCACTGCAGATAGCTCATGAACTCGCGCCGGTCATCCCACGTCAGCTCAACAAATTTTTTGAAGTCAATCTCGCTCGCCTTCACGCCGGTGAATGTCTCCATTCTCCAACGCAGATACGGGCTCCGCCACGGCATCAGCCGCGAGCCTTTGGTTGCGTGCCACAGAAATCGCAGTATTGCGAACATACCGCCCTCTCGGCCAGTATACCGTTCGCCCACCTTTGCCTCCACACGCAAAATCTTCAGCCGCTAAACCCAGCAGCTGCGTGCTTCGCATTCCATCATTTCAGATTGATTTACTGCGGCAGATAATTAAACAGATCACTCTTGGTCAGCGTAGCAAAGACGCTCTCCAACGCACTCTGCTGCGTTTCCGTCGTGCTCAGCTGCGTGGCCACTTGTGCCGTGTCCGCGCCAATCAGCGTAGTCTGTGCCGCCGTCAGTTGTGTCGCTTCCGTCTGAACGTAGGTGCTCTGCGCCGTCAGTTGTTGTAGTGAATTATCCACCACCACACGCTGCTGTCCCACATTCGTAATCGCAGACTGCAATGCGCTCACATCATTCTCAGTGCTCGCATTCGCTGTGCCGCTCGAGAAATTTGCAATCAAATCATTCAGCGCTGTAAATACATTCGCTCCGCTCGCCGTAAACACCTGGTCGCCCGGCACATTCAATTGCACCTGTTGCCCGGTCGGAGACTCCAGCGTCTGCACTTTTTCGTCGCCGTTATAGCTCACCATTGCCGGCGATGTTGTCGTATTCAACGTGAAGGGTTGCGTCGTTCCCTGACTGCCGGAAAAAACATACTGCCCCAGATAACTTGTGTTCGCCATGGAAAGAACTTCTGTACGAATCCCCTCCAACTGCTGCGCCAGCGACGATAAATCTCCCGCATTCAACGTGCCGTTATTTCCTTCCACAGCGACAGAAACTGCCGTCGTCAACTGCTGCACCACGCCGCCCATCGCGGAGTCGGTCACCTGCAGCATGCTCTGCTGCCCTTGGTCTGTCTGCACATAGGCATCGTCAGCGGAAATCTGGTTCATCAACACAGTATTCTGCGATGCTGCAACCGGGTCCTGCCCAATGGAAGTAAACGCGACGCCGCTGGAAAGTTCCGCCGTCAGTTGCTGCTCGGTCGTCTGCGTTG
>CAIZGA010000364.1 GCA_903932385.1 uncultured Acidobacteriota bacterium | reverse complement strand
CCGTGGTCTTTTGAATCAACTTCCAGCGTCAAAATGCGTGCGCCGTGCGCCTTCATTTTTTCCTGCGTCACGCCGGCAGCCCGTGCAGCAATCCACAAACCGCCCCACAACTGGCCAATTACGCCAACGATTGCGGCAACTGGTATCACCCAACTTGGCATTCTGTCCCCTCACACAGTGCAACGTTGGTTGTACTTCGGCAATCGCAACATGCGCTTTCGATGCTTCCTTGCCATCTGCGCCTGCTGCGCATCCTTGAACTCATCACATGGCTTGTGTTCCTCGCGGAACAAATCAATCAGCTGCGTGCGCCGATCCGGCTGCAGCCAGTCGTGCGGCCGAATCTCCATCCACTCCGTGCAACCGGTGCAGTTGATTGCGTGCAATCTTTCGTCCACATAAACAGGCATCACGCACCGCCCACTGCTTGAACGGTTTCCACCCGCTTGCGCCAACGCTTCCGCACCGGCTTGGTTTTTGCATGCACCGTCACCGGCCATGCCTTCGCACGCACGCACGGCGCTTTTGTGTCGCCCACTTCCGGCCACGCCACAATCTTGCCAATCACTTTTTCAATGCGGTCCTCTTCCGGCAGATATTTTCCGGTGTGAGGATGTGTTTGCTTCGCGCGTTCTGTGCGTTGCTGCTCGCTCAGCCGCACCGTTCGGCTTTCGCCATACGTGCCGGCGTTGATTTCCATCTCCGATTTGGTGATGGTCGCCAGAATCGTCTGCAGCGTCGGCATCGGATCATTGGGCATCCGGTCCTTGCGCAGTTGATAGCCCAGCAGGTTGCCATTGTCATCTGGAATTTCGATGGCAATGCGCCGGTTCACCAGGTCATCACCTTTTTCACGCGTGATCCGGCTTTTTATCGTCCAGCCCAATGACGTTCTTGGGCCAAACAATAGAAATTTGAATTTGGGGTTGTTTTTGTTTTTGTTTCTCGCCATAGCTTCATGGCGGTCAACATTGCAGTTTTGCCTTCACTACTTCCGCTGCATTCGCACCGTTGCCGGTGGAGGATCGAATACTGCGGATTTATTACCTGCTTCTAAAGACACTTCTACTGCGGTTTGATTATGCCCGACTCTCTAACGCGCGGGTCCTGAGCCCATCCTGGCAACTTTCGCCGGTATCGCAGCGGGCCTGGATGAATTCACAGTTTCCCATCTGCTAAGGACGCGCCGGCAAACTTCGCCGGATGAATTGTTCAACGCGTTTGAACATATCGCAGGTCTCGGTGTCTCACAAGCGTTATTTCACTTTTTTTGTAAAAAATTTCCTCAGCTCACAACCCGCCGCGCCTAAGCCGCGTCAGGCCATCAGGATGCCAGGCAAAACGGGAATCAGACTGCCAAATACCCAGCGCAAAAAAATTCCTCGGCCCGTACGTCGCTGAGAGCATCTGCCGCGCCATGCACTCTGACTGCCATCGCCAGCTCTCCACCATGTACCTTGCCGCATCCATCGGCGTTGCTCTGTTGCCCTGCAGCCACATTTCCATCTGCCCGCGAATCACCGGCATCAGCTTTTTTGCCGTAAAACCGCAGCTTTTCATCACATGCCGCACCGCTTCGCTGATTTGCTCGCTCAGATTGGCAGGTTGGTATTCCACGATTTCCACGGCGCGGACCGCGCCCGGTGAATTTTGAATTTCGGGTTTATTTCTTCTTTCTTCTCTTTTCTTTAAATCATTAGATGCACCCCCGTGCGGAGCGACAATATTGTCGCTCAATGGAGCGACAGAACTGTCGCTTTCCTGCATGTACACAAGAAAAAGCGGGCTTGCAGAACTGTCGCTCAGAGCGACAGTTTGCGTGGCCTGCACATCCTGCCCATGCCTTCCGTTTGCTTCCATCTGGCATGTTGCCGTCGCTTCCGGTCCAGTCGATTTCTTCCTGGCCAGCTGTGCCCGCAACACCCCAACATCGCGCTTCATCGCCGCGCTCACCGTCTCCGGCAACATCCAGCTGCACTTTGCACCGGCATATTTGCCGCCCTGCTGCATGACCAGCTCTTTCACATCCGTCAGGCTGTAGGTGCAGCGCTGCGTTGCACGTCTCGCTCCGCCACTCTCGCGGATCAGGCCCACCAACTTCAGCACCTGGCAGCTGCGGTGCACCGTGTCCGCGCTGCAGCCGATTCCAGCGGCAATCTGT
>CAIZGA010000363.1 GCA_903932385.1 uncultured Acidobacteriota bacterium | reverse complement strand
CAGGCCGGTGAGGATGGCGACAGCCGATACATAGTCCGCACCGGAACCACAGGCCAGCTCGAGCTGCAGATACGGCAGACCTGCCGGCAACTGGTCCGACTGCACAACAAGCATATAGAACGTGTTCGGTGTGTCTGCCGGAGTGAAGCCGGAGGCCGTTGCGGCAAATGCCGTCGACGGGCCGCTGTTGGCCACCAGCGTGTCATTGGCATTGCCAGCCGTGGTCTGCTTGTAATACGTGAAGGGAATCGCAATTGCACCGTCACCGGAAATATCGGAGCAGGCATTCAACGTGACTGCGCCGGGTGCGATGGCCAGAGCGCCGAACTGGATGATGATGTTCGCCTTGGCTGCGTTCTTCATGTTGAACGGTGTGGCTGCAACACCACCGCTAATGGACTGCGGAGAGAGAATCGAAATCGGATGGCCCTCTTCCGCCAGGTTGGAACCGCGTGCTCCGCACAGATCGACGGGGCCGGCATACTCATGGAAATGGTCTTCAATGACCCGGCCGCTTTCGATGTCGAAAACGGTTTTTGTATGCACCTTCATGTGTTTTCTCCTGCGAGCTTTTCACCCGCCGTGAGCGGCAGGAATGCCTCTATCATGGGCACCCTGCCGCGTTTCAGTTTGAGGTTGTCATCCCCAATTATGAGCGGGTGGCGAGGGTGACGAAGGAGCTGAGCGCCTGCGCACCCTTGTAGGGAGTGACCGGCGCTTTGAACTTCGGTTTGCCGTCGTTGCGCATCATCCAGCGGTATGCCATCTGACCGGTGAGGAACTGGATATGGATGGACGAGTCCGCGCGAATGCCAGAGCGCTCACCGATGAGGTAATCACTCATGTCCGCGAGGATGATGTCACCCACCGTGCCCAGCGTGGCCGCCTGTTCAATCGGGATGACGGGATGGCCAAGAATCTTGCCATACTCGCCATTGACATTGCTGCCAGTGCCCGGCTGCACATACAGCGCAACTGCCGTTCCAGCCTCACCTGGAATGGTGAGCTGATACAGCTGCTGCTCTGTGTTCTGGTTGATGAACCAGGCCGCGTTCTTGCGATTGCGAGCCAGCATTGCGGCATGCATGTTCAGGATATTGCTGGCGGTGACGGTGGCCGCCGCCTGCCCGGAATCCTTCGCAACCGTCACGGTTCCAGGAGCATTCAGAATGCCAAGGAACTGGCCCGCGCCAGTGCCATTGATGCATTCATCATCCAATTGGAAGGCCAGCGCCTTGGGAAATTCCTTCATCGCCCAAGATGACAGAGCATCCGTGTCCTGCTCCAGTTCTTCCGTGGCGTACAGCAACCCAATCAGCTTCTGACTGATAAGCTCGAGCAGGCCAATGTTCGGCTTCGTGCTGGTATAGTTACCAGCTTCCGCCTCACGATAGACCTGGATGCCGCCATAACGGAAACCGGCAGCGCGGGAGGTCTCATTGAGTGCTGGACGCGTCAATCGAGAAAACTTCATCGGAGTGCGGTCTGCACGGCCGGAAACCTGACCTTCATCCCAGACACGCTCCACGATTTCGAGGTTCTGTTCTGTCGGCACCAGGAAGCCTCCATCTGCATCCGAAGTTTCCGAAGCACCGAGTGCCGCCTGCAGGCGCGGATCCGTGATGTGCCCACCGCGAACAGTTGTGGAGCGAACTGCACCGAGGAATTCACCGAAGTTTTTCCACGGCTCCAACTCGGCACGGTTCTGGCCAACTGAAGCCCCCACCGCCGGCGCAGTGCGTTCCGCTTCAATGAGCTGTTCCTTGCGGGCAATGTCGCCCTTGAGGGTGGATGCTGAAGCCATGAGCGCGTCATATTCCATACGCTCGGCTTCAGTAAACTGGCGGGATTCGCGCTCGGCCAGCGCATTCAGCGTTGAGGCCTTTGCGAGAATGTCCGCATGCTTCTGCCGCATTTCTGTGATGTTCATTGGACCTCCGTCCATTGTGGCTGTTGCGTTCCAGTGGAGCGCCGCGGCGTTCCGCCATCGGGCGGGATGCAGCACTAGAGCGGCAGCATCGGCTGCCGAAACTTTGGCGGGGCAAGTGGGTTGGTTTTCCCACCACACTGATGCGTCACATCGAAATGCCGCCCCAAATAAAAGTCCCAATCGCAAAGCGACTGGGGCCTGCAAGATATGCGAATGAACCTTATGCGATGGCAATCTCAATCTGACGCCGACGTGCTGCCGCTTCCGCCTTCGATTTCTCGGAAGCGTCAGGAGCTCCTGCGCAAGGACAATCTGCTTTTCCGCAATTTTCAGCGTCACAACCCTTGCAGTCGCAATTCGCACAATCACCCGCAACACAGGGATCGCACGGGCAATCGCAATCACCATCGCCATCTTCTGCATCCGCGTGCGTAGGCGCGGATGCAGAAGCGGCAACGGCAACGCCTGAAGTTGCGCCAATATCCGCAGCATGCATACTGCGCTGCGGCGCGGTGCCCATGGAAACACCGTAACGGCCCAACACATCATCCAGCGTGCCGATGGTATCGGCCATGCCCAACTTCACAGCATCCTGAGCGCCGAAGATTTTTCCCTGGCCGAAAGTGTCATGCACTTTGGCGACGGACACCTTACGGCCCTTGGCGACGGCCGACTCAAACATCTCACCGTAACGGTCGACCGATGCCTGCATATTGTTACGGCCTGCGTCACTGAGCGGCTCGTAAGGATTGCCCAGCGTTTTGTTTTCGCCGAATTGAATCAGTGAAACCTTGACGCCCATTTTGGCGAGAAATTCTGAATCATCCTCGTGCGCGGCATATACACCCACAGAGCCGGTCTGCGAACTGGGTGAAACCACAATCTCCGTGCAGGCCGATGCGATGTAATAGGCCGCCGAAGCCATCAGGCAGTTCGATACAGCGATAGTGCGCTTTTTGCCGCGCGATGCACGAATCTCCGCTGCCAGCTCCTCAACACCTTCCACCGTGCCGCCAGGAGAATCCACATCAATGATGATGGCCTTGATATTCGGGTCATTCACCGCCTGACGAAACTGCTGTGTGAACTTCTGCACAGATGTCGCTGTGGGGCCGCTGATATCACCCATCGAACTGCCGCGATAGAGAATCAGCCCATACAACGGCAACACGGCCACAGAACCACTACCCACGGCAGCAACGTTCTGCGCACGCAGCCTTGTATCAGCAGCTTCAGCCTTGATGGCAGCCACCAGGTCCACATCGCCGTTCTTGCCTTCCGCCTTGAGCTGCAGAAAGGAAAGTATGGCCTCAAGTTTCTGCGGCTGGATGGCCCAAACCTCAGAACGAACAGCGTGAATAATTCCCGCATATGGCGTCATGATTGGATGGCCCCCTCTACGGCCAGATTGCTCAACTTGATCGGTTCGACTGCAGCGATGTTTTCAATCCAGAGCACAGCTTCCGCGTGAAGCTCCTGATCGAGCAGCATAGTGAGGTGCTGGGCCCGCGCGTCACACTCCACCTTTACAGTGAGCGCAGCCATTTCATTCAAATGCAGCGCTTCGACTACATACCGCGCATGCTCGCAATAAAACTCATTCACCTGGTAGCTGTTTGCGCCACGTTCAATCATCTTGCGGACCGCAGAAACTTCGCGACGCACACTGCGGCCTGCCGCATCCGACGCCAGCAACTGCAATTGACCCTGCAGCGCCATGTGCCGCGCCTGACCATCCTGCCCCTGATCGCCAGTGCCGGTTCCATCCTCCGCCGCCTGGTCATCATCCTCTGGTTCAGGCGCAGATTTGCCCGTTCCCGAAGTGCGTTGCACCGGTGGCGCTGGCGTGCTGAGCTGCGCGAGCGGGGCCCAATTCAGCGGACGCCAGAATGTTTTACCCACACCGTCAGGAATCGGGTTCATGTCTTCCAATTCACGCACGTCATCCTGACACATCCATCCAGTCGCCAGCGCAGCATTGTAGGCGGCAAAGCGACTTGCCGTATCGCCGCGCAATAGCGAAGCCAGACTCATCTTGGCATAATACCGGCCGCTGATAATCAAATCGCGCTGAATGGCCTGCTCCCACATAATGGCCATAGGAAGGACCGATTGCTGCGCGTTCATGATGTTGAACTGCTCCACTGAGGCATAGGTGGCCGCCTTGCCAGCGTCTACGCCAACCAAATGCGGAAGCACATTGAAGATGCTGCAGATACGAACATCACTCGCCTTGGTGGAATCGAGCAATTGCGCATCAACTGGCGAAACACTCAGCGTTTTGATGTCGAGGCCTGCCGGCAGAATCAGCGGCTTGCCACGATTGGAACCCGTAGAGTGCCGTAGAAAGCGTTCACGATACTCATCCGCCGCCTGCTGCGATTCAAAATTGGTACCGGTGACGGCGACTGTAGTGCGAGCATCGTTGCGGAGAAAACGCGCTGTGTAATCCTGCTGCGCAAGTGCAACACCAAAAACTTCACACGCCATGGAAATGCGCGACTGGCCGACAGCATACACATCAGAAAAATCACGCAGATGGAACACTTCATCCTGCATGAGCGTGCGCGTGGTAGCCGTAAGCGGATCGTTGTAGATATAGCGTAGGCGGCCGGAGCCGGAGAGCATTTCAACACGAACACGGTCCGGATGCATCGGCATCAGCCGATCGACCGGCCCGCGAGGACCTGGAATCTTCTCTGCATATGCATTGCCGCGCAGCTCAACATGCGCCTGCATCATCTGGCGAAACTCAAAAGCAGTTTGAAACTGGTTGGGCTGAAAATACAACACATCATAGAGCGGATGGTCCGTGACAACGCGCTTGCCGCCGCCAGGAATATCCGTATAAATTTTGCACGGCAACATAGCAAGCTGACGCGATTTGGCCGCGACACATGCAAGCACAGTGCCGATGCGCTTGACGGTATCGGGATTGATACGCATCCCACTGGATGCGGAGTGGCCGACGCGCTCATACCAGAAATCGCTCCACGGAACAGGCGCACCACCTGCATCCGCGCGGACGCTATGACCGCCAATGACGATCGAACCAATGAGGCTCAAGGCTTGCTCCTGAAATCACTTTGACCATAGCCAATCAAAAAGGAAATGACCGCCGCGAGCAGGCCACCGACAATGAATCCCAGCGGACGCCATGCAAGCGAAAGCCCATAGACAAAAACGGCTGCACCGGCAAGAAACACACCATCCAGTGCCAGCT
>CAIZGA010000362.1 GCA_903932385.1 uncultured Acidobacteriota bacterium | reverse complement strand
CCGGCCACCGTGGTCAGCGTAGCCTTGCCGCCGCCTGCCTTAATCATTTTCAGCAGGTCCTGCGAAGTCACACGCCCCGCCATCACGTGGTAGGTCAGCACCTTCACCAGCTGCGATTTGTTCTCCGGCTTCAGCAGCGTGTCCACCGTGACCGCGGGCAGCTTGTCAAAAGCTTCATTGGTCGGCGCAAACACCGTAAACGGTCCGGTGCCTTCCAGCGTATCCACCAGGCCGGCGGCCTTCACCGCTGCCACCAGTGTGGTGTGGTCGTTCGAGTTCACGGCGTTCTCGACAATGTTCTTGCTCACAAACATCGGGGCTCCGCCAACGTTGGGGTCGGTTTGCGCCACCAGTTTCACGCTCGGCAATACACAGAGTGCGGCCAGCGCCAATGCAAATATCTTCTTCATGATTTTTCTCGCTCCCTTTGGGATATTTCTTACAGCACACTGGGAACGCGGCACGCATGCAACTGGATTTCATCGGCAGAATATTTTTCCAACCAAATTTAACTGAAATCCAATCGCCCGCCATGTCCGTACATAATTCGTAAGCGATATCAAAAATCTATGAGCGCATGCATCACATCTACGGATTTGCTCGGCCTTGCCTACCGACCCATGTTGGTAACGCCGGAATTCAGCCGCCCACTTGCGCATCAGGCAGCAATGCAGGTAGACAGTATAGAGAACATAAATTCTCGAATGCCTCAGAGCTCCCACAATCCGAGCAGCGTTCACGGCCAATCTCCGCAAAGCAATCCTGACCCGGAGGATTCACGCCTGCTCGCACGCATCCTCGCCAAAGGTGCCGATGACCAGCAGGCGATGGCGCAGATTTTTGATCGCTACAGCAGCATGGTGTATTCCGTCGCTCTGCGCGTTCTGCATGACACGGGTCAGGCTGAGGATGTGATGCAGGAAGTTTTCTTCCAGCTGTGGCGCAACCCCGATGCCTACATACAAACGCGCGGCTCACTCCCTGCATGGCTGCTGGTGGTCACACGCAATCGCTCCATTGATCTGCTGCGTCGCAGAAAACCGACGGACTCCACCGAAGATGTGGTGCTAGCCGCAAAGACAAACCTCGCTGCTGAAAGCGAACGCAACATCATGATGGAACGTGTCCGCGGCATTTTGCAGGAGCTGCCTGCCGAGCAGCAGCAAACATTAGAGATGGCCTACTTTGAAGGCCTCAGCCATTCTGAAATCGCAGAACGCACCGGCGATCCGTTGGGAACGGTGAAGACAAGAATTCGATTAGCATTGATTAGTTTACGAAAGGCACTCGCATCATGAGCGGCACTGCACACATTTCGCAGGAGGAACTCGCGCTCTACGCGCTGCAATCGCGGCCGGAGCTGGAGGCGGAATTCGCCCCGCTCACCGCACACCTGCAGCAGTGCGCCGAATGCCGCCGCGTGCTCGCCGATCTGCGCGGAGATATTTCTCTCATCGGCCTCTCTGCGGAACCCGCCCCGCTACCCACCGGCGCCCGCAATCGTTTCCTGCAGCGCATCGCAGCAGATTCATCCGCGCGGCAATCTTCTCGTCGCGCTTTCGCATTCCCGCAACTGGCATGGGCCGCTGCTGCCGCGCTCGCCTTCGTCGCCGTCGCTCTGCAATTCCGCGTCACACAGCTTGACCTGAAACTGCATGACGCTTCACAACAAATTGCCGTGCTCAAAGAGAACTCTGCACGCGCCCAGCAGGTGATGGATGTTCTCACCTCGCACGCCGCACAGCACGTGCTGCTCACTGCCGACCGCACTACCGCTCTCCCCGTCGGCCGTGCCGTGTATGTTGCACAAAGCGGCAGCCTCATCTTCCAGGCCAGCAACCTGAAGCAAATTGCCTCCGACAAAAGCTACGAACTCTGGGTT
>CAIZGA010000361.1 GCA_903932385.1 uncultured Acidobacteriota bacterium | reverse complement strand
TGGCAGTTCATGCAGGTTTTGGTGGGCGGAATGTTGGCGAAACTGGATGTCTCGACTGTCGTGTGGCAATACCGGCAATCTAGTCCCAGCCCGCCCACGTGGTGGACGTGGCTGAACGGCACGGGCTGCTCGCGCGGTTGCGTGGCCCGGGTTTGATAGGCCGACTGCTGGAACTCGTAGGCCACCCAGCCGACGGCTCCCGCGATGACGACCGCCCCAAAAATCGTCATCCGTACGAGCGTGTTAGCGCTGTGAGGGAAGATTTGGGACATGGCTAGACCCGTCCCGCTCCGGCTGCCGGAGAAATGTAGGCTACAGAGCCGATAGGAGACATCGAGTGCGCAAGTCTATGCAGGAACTGTCCCTCCAGAGTGTCTTCCCCTTTGGATTTGCAGTAACGGATAGGGGATCACAGGAATTGTCTCGAATTGGACAAATAGCGTGCGAAATATCACCAATACGTGATGGTTTGCACAATAGTCAGCCTGGGAGCGTTGAGATGTTCTACAGCCCACTTCCGCGTGGTGGAACGGCAAGATCATGCGTCCTGGCCTCCGCCGTCCCGCCGGGAGTGCTCGTGCATGGATCTCGGGCCGAGATCCGCCGCGCCGAAGTCCTACTGCTGGTACTGGGTAGCTGAAATCCAGGCACGCCCCGGCGGGCAGGTACCGGAAGTCGTAGCGGGGGCTGGATTTTGCCTCAATCTCATGGTGTAATTGTTCTCCGTCAGCATATAAACAGGTACATAGATCCTATCTGCCGAGATTGACAAATGAACTTGCGATTCTGCTCTTATGTACTGATTTATCTTAGCTTTGCGCTCTGTGGCCAAGCTGAGGAGCCAGTTGCCGGCCTAGTGCTTGATTCGTCGGGTGGGCCGGTAGCCAACGCCAGGGTCGAACTGGTGACAGCTTCGGGTGCTGCAATATCCAATACTGTTAGTACTGAATCTGGAGCGTTCAACCTGGGGGATACGCCTCAGGGCGCCTACCTTTTGCACATTACGGCGGTCGGATTCGAGCCGCAGCAGATGGCTGTTAGCCCCGGCTCCGGGCCGCTGCGCGTCACTTTGACCGTGGCTCCGGTGCGTTCCGAGGTCACCGTCACCGCCTTCCGCGGCCGCAAACGTATGGACGTCACCGTCACCCTCTCCGACTCCAAATCCGAGACCACCCTGTAGCCGGTTTTTGCATCGAACCTTTGAGCATCTTTTCAACCAAACAAATTGCAGCTACTATGAAACAGCAAACTGTATTTCTTTCAGAGAATACTCTCCGAGATTCTGCCGCTGATTCTGACCCAGGGTTATACAGATACAGAAAGTTCCCACGTAGAGGAGCCACCTGTGCCGTGAACGTAGTACTGGCTGAATTGCATGAAGAATTTTAGTGAGGGTGTTTTTTATGTCACATTGGACCACTCAGCAGATTGAATCGCAAAAGGGCAGAACAGCCGTAGTCACGGGAGCCAACAGCGGCATCGGTTTGCATACCGCCAGTGGACTCGCCGGTGTCGGCGCGCACGTCATCCTCGCCTGCAGAGACACCAGCAAAGCCGCCGCCGCCGCGGAAATAATCCTTGCCAAGCATCCTTCCGCCAGCGTGGCCATTGCCACACTCGACCTTGCCAGCCTCGCCTCGGTACGCGAATTCGCAGAACAAATCTGCTCCAACCACGGTCAGCTCGATATCCTCGTCAACAATGCCGGCGTCATGGCCTACCCCACGCGCCGCGCCACAGCCGATGGTTTTGAAATGCAGTTCGGCACCAATCACCTCGGCCACTTCGCTCTCACCGGCCTGCTGATGCCCGCTCTACTCGCCGCGCCCAGCCCGCGTGTGGTCACCGTCAGTTCCATCGCGCACAAGCCCGGCCGCATACACTTCGATGACATCAACTGGGAGCATCAATACGCAGCCTGGCCGGCCTATCAGCAATCCAAGCTCGCCAATCTGTTGTTTGCGCTTGAGCTTTACCGCCGCGCAGAACAATCCGGCAGCAAGCTCATCAGCGTCGCCGCACACCCCGGCGTTTCCTACACCAACATTGTGAAGAACGGCCCCGGCGCCAATGGACTGAAAGCCACCGTTCTCGGCCTGCTTGGCCCGGTCATTATGCAGCCGGACTGGCAGGGCGCGTTGCCGAGTCTCTTCGCCGCAACCGACAACGGCCTGAACGGCGGCGAGTACATCGGCCCCGACGGCTGGCTGGAGTGGCGCGGCTACCCAACGCTGGTCAAGCCCGAGCCGCACGCGCTGGATGAAGTCTCCGCCCTGCAGTTGTGGGATATTTCCGAATCGCTCACCGGCGTCACCTACCCGCCGCTCGCATAAATTTTCTTGAATTAAATTAGCCGCGAAGCACGTAACGCTGTCCACGGAACTCATACTCGCCGCTCAACACGCGCGCAATCGCATCGGTGTATGCAGTGTGTTCCTGCTCCAGAATGCGTTCGGCCAGTGTGTGTTCGTCGTCGGCATCCAGCACCGGCACCACGCGTTGCAGAATAATGCAGCCGTGGTCCAGCTCTTCATCCACAAAATGCACCGTGCAGCCGGAGACTTTTACGCCGCCTTCCAGCGCCTGCCTTTGCGCATCCAGCCCGGGAAAACTCGGCAGCAGCGAGGGATGAATATTCAGGATGCGGTTGCGAAACTCCGCCACAAACTTCGCGCTGATCAGCCGCATGTATCCCGCCAGACAAACCAGGTCCACTTCGTGCTGCTGTAGTGTGGCGATGATTTCCGCATCATGCTCTGCGCGTTTACGGCCGTTGGCTTCAATGGCCACTGCCGTCAATCCCAACTCGCGTGCCGCTGCCAGTCCCGGCGCCGCCGCTCGGTTGGAAATGACCACGGCAATCTCCGCGCCGCGCAGCTTTCCCTCGGCGATGGCTTTCGCAATCGCAAGAAAGTTGGAGCCGCGTCCAGAGAGAAGAATCCCAATGCGCTTCATAATTATTTTCGCTTAGCGGTAGATGACTTCCGGTCGCGTACCGCGACCCACATTGCCAATCACAAAGAATGGCTCACGGGCGCGTTCCAGCACGGCGCGTGCGCGGCGGAATTTCTCCGCTGCCACCACCACCACCAGACCGATGCCCATGTTGAAGGTGCGCATCATCTCGTCCTGCTCCACCTGCCCCAGTTCCTGCAGATGCGTGAAGAGCGGCGGTACCGGCCAGCTTCCCAGTTCCACCACAGCCGTCGTGCCCTTCGGCAGAATGCGCGGCAGATTTTCTTTAATACCGCCGCCGGTGATATGCGCCATGCCCGCCGCCAAATCCACGGCCGTCAGCTTGCGGATGATGTTCAGGTAGCTGCGGTGCGTCTGCATCAACGCAGTACCTGCTTTTTCCTTGATGGCGGAAACATACCGCTGCGGCCCGTACCCGGCCACTTCAAACAGCAGCTTACGCGCCAGGGAATATCCATTCGTGTGCAGCCCCGTCGATGGCAGGCCAATCAGCACATCGCCCGGTTTGATATCCGCGCCAGTCACTACGCGTCCGCGCTCCACCACGCCGACAATAAATCCCGCCAGATCATATTCGCCATCGGCGTAGAAGCCCGGCATCTGTGCCGTCTCGCCGCCAATCAATGCACAGCCGTTGGCCTTGCAGGCGCGCGCCATGCCGCCCACCACATCTTCAATCACCCGCGGGTCCAGCCCGCCGGTTGCCAGATAATCCAGAAAGAAAAGCGGCGTCGCTCCCTGCACGGCCACATCGTTCACGCAGTGGTTCACCAGGTCCGCGCCCACCGTGTTATGGATGCCCAACTGGAATGCCACCTTCAGCTTGGTTCCCACTCCGTCCGCGCTCGATACCAGCACCGGGTCCACATACTGCGCCGGGTCCAGATGGAACAGCGCGCCGAAGCCGCCAATCCCGCCCAGCACATTTTTGGTGAAGGTCTTCTGCGCCAGCATTTTAATGCGCTGCTTCGCACGGTCGCCTGCGCTGATGTTCACACCGGCATCGGCGTAGGTCGCAGGTGCGGTCTTGCCGCGGGCTGCTACATCCCGGCTTGCCGGTGATACGTTCTCTTTTTTTGCTGCTTGCTTTGCTGGCAAAGGGAATCCACGCTTTTCTGTGGGATGATGTTCAACGCTGATACAAGCCGTCGACTGAATTTAGTGTAGCAGTGACTCGTTACTTTCCGTTGAAAGAAACCGCGCCCGCTCTTCCTGGCTGGGCAGGGCGCAGGCATCGCCCTCCATCCCCACCGTGCCAAAAATTCTGTATCGGTTCCGCGCCACCAGCCCGTAACCCCAGTCGCTCAGCCGCCCCGGCAACATCGCCAGCAGCTTGCCCAGTAGCGGCATGGGCATCGCCAGCCGCTGCAGCACCTCCACCACCGCCGCCGAATGCAGCAGCACCCGCTCCTGCGCCGTGCCGCCATCCACCAGCAGCACAACAGACTCCATCGCCGCTGCATCCCGCCCATGCCGCGCCATACACTCCCGCGCCAGCGCCCCCTGCAGCGGGGCAAACATCAGCAACTTCTTCCGGTCCCAGCGCAGCGCAAACCGCACAAACCGGTGGCACAGCCCGCAAATGCCGTCATATAGCAATAAATATTTCGGCAACTCCGCCATGCCCACGCTCACTTCTGTGCCGGGGGCGGAGTATTTGCCGGCGGCGTGCTCGTCTTCTGC
>CAIZGA010000360.1 GCA_903932385.1 uncultured Acidobacteriota bacterium | reverse complement strand
GCCGGTTTCGCGCGCCGCTGCAATCGACAGGTCCAGCAGGCGGCCATGCACAAACGGTCCGCGATCATTCACTCGCACAATTGCAGATTGTCCCGTCGCGATATTCGTCACGCGAAGAATCGTATTCAGTGGCAGCGTGCGATGTGCCGCCGTCATTTCCATTGAGGTGTACGCTTCGCCGTTTGCCGTGTTGCGTCCGCTGGCCCCATACCAACTGGCCATGCCGGTCTCGCTCGCCAGCACCGGCGCATTCGCATCGGGCAGCGGCAACTTCGGCGCTGTCGGCTTCGTCGGTGTCGTGTGGCGTACAGTCTGCGGCGGCGGGGCCGATTGGATCTCCGGCGGCGGCGCATACGTTGCCTGCTGATTTTTATGGCAGCCGCTCATTAAAACAACGCCGCCAACACAAATCACACCCAATCGTTGGAGTGTTCTGCGTGTGTAGTGCGATTCGCGTTGTTTCGTGCGCTGCATCATCATTTTTCTTACCCGGCCTGCCCAGCAAATTCCACGCGGGGATTTCCCCACTCTTTGAATTATCCCGATACGGGAAATGCGCGGTCAATCACACAGTGGCTGCATTAATGATTGTGGTACCACTATGGTTACCTCCAGCTTACCGATGGTTCTTACCTTTGTTCCTGTCGCCGCAAGTGAATTTCTGCTGCGTTGCCGATTCGGTCTGTCGCACCATCGCATCCGGCTGGCAACCATCCGCATTCCTGCAGGCATCGTATAAACATTCCTCGCTTCTGCGGAGTCATCCGCAACTTCTCCCTCGGCCTTGCGTCTTTCCATCTAGAAAACCGTTATGCTGGCAGAAAGCATTGCATCCCCGGCAGCGGTGCACTTCAGTTCCATCACAGATTCGGGAATGACAGGCGGACATTGAGCAAGGTGGTTGGTGTGTTGAGTGGGAGACATCGGCGCAATCGGCACACTCTGTGTGTGGTGGCGCTGTTGTTGTGCTCCGCTGCCGCACACGCGCAAGCCGCTGCCGCATCGCGAACCATCCCGCCGTCGCAGCCCGCAGAGGCATCTACATCGGCACCGGCAACTCCGCCAGCAACAACACCAACCACCACGCCGCCACCACCGCCGGAAAAGCCAGCCGCAAAGCCAAGCCACTCGCCGCTGCATTTTCTTCAGGAGCCGTCGCAGCTGGTCCCCGTGCATCATCCACTGTTGCCGGCCCCGCCCGTGCATGTGGATAGCCCCGCCAAGCCCGGCATTGAACTGGCAGACCCGATGCTCTATGGCCCGGTCAACTGCCCCAGCTCCATGATCGGCATCACCAATCCTGAAGCCGCCGCCGGTGCCAGTGCGCTGGAGACCAACGAACACGGCTGCGAACATACGCAGAGTCCCACCGTGAATCTCTTCCTCAAATTCACCAGCACCTGGGTTCCGTATCCCATGACGCCGCAGCAGAAACTCGAACTCGCCGCGCGCGACGTCTACGACCCGTTCAACCTGCTTACCATCACCGGCCTCTCCGCCATTGACACAGCAGCCGACTCGCACTCACCTTACGGCCCCGGCATGAAAGGCTTCGGCAAGAACACCGGCGTCACCATGACGCAGGACATCACCGGCGAATTCTTCGGCACCTTCCTCATCTGCTCCATCGCGCGGCAGGACCCGCACTACCACCGCATGCCGCAGGCCAGCATCCCGGTTCGCATCGGCCACGCGTTGCTGCAGGTCGTCGTCGCGCAGAGTGACACCGGCCGGCCCATGCCGAATTACGAAAACATGGTCGGTTACGTGATTGAAGACAAGATCAGCTCGCTCTACGTTCCCGGCCTGCATTCCAATGCCCGCGCCACCACGGCCCGCGTCAGCATCGGCCTGGCCACCGCGCCCATCGGAAACTTCGTCACAGAATTTCTTCCAGACATCGCGCAGCGCGTCAATATCCGTGCCATCTTCCTGCAGCGCATCATCAATCAGGTCGCCCGCGACAATGGCGACAGCGGCCCGTAGAGTCGCCGGCGACAGTGGCGCGGCAAATTCCGCCATTTCCCCCGTCCCATTCGCTGCAGTATTTCCCCATTCGCTGCAGAATCCTGCCATTCGCTTACCAACTCTTCAACTTTGGTGGTATCGCCTCTAATCTTGTATCCGTATCAGTAACTCTTCCCGTATCTCCAATTTCAGGAGCATCTCTAATGTCGAAGTTTTCTAAGTTAGCGGAAAAGTCTCTCACCATCGCTGCCAAGGGCGGCTGGGCAGTATTCGAGCGGCTGAACAGCATCAG
>CAIZGA010000359.1 GCA_903932385.1 uncultured Acidobacteriota bacterium | reverse complement strand
AATCTTCACGTCGCTGTAATCGTCGTTGACCACCCACACAATGCAAATCAGGTTGCTCGTGAATCCGGCGAACCACGCATCATGGCTGGTTCCGGTTTTTCCGGCAGCGGGAGAATTAAATCCCATCCCGCGAACGCCCGCACCGGTTCCATAATTCAACACGCCTTCCATCAGGCTCGTCGTCAGAAAAGCAACTCGCGGATCTAGCACTTCCTTCGCTTCCGGAGAATAATCCGCCAGCACGTCGCCATTCGGATTCCGCACGCTGGCCAGCAGCCACGGCGTAATGTGTACGCCGTTGTTGGCGAAAACTGTGTACGCGCCCGCCATGTCAATCGGCGTCGCATCATACGAACCAATCGCCATCGCCGGGGTCGCCTCTACGCTCTTGATGCCCGCATCGTGCGCCAGCTGCGCCACGTTGTCATATCCCACCATGCTCGCGAGTGAAATCGTCGCGTTGTTCAGCGAATGCGCCAGCGCAAAACTCGCCGTCACATCGCCCATGTACTCGCCTTCAAAATTATGCGGCGCATACGTCTGGCGGCCATTGTCGTAAGTAAACGTCGTCGGCTCGTCATGCAGCCGCGTCAGCGCGGTAAACGTTCCGCCGCCTTCGTTCAACTGCGTGCCGTTGATGCTCGCGCTGTACGCAGCCGCATACACAAACGGTTTGAAGATGGATCCCGTCGGTCGCTTCGCCAGCGCGTGGTCCAACTGACTGTTGCCATAATTGCGTCCGCCCACCAACGCCAGTATCTGCCCCGTGTGCGGATTCAACGCAATCAACGCCACCTGCGGATAAATAATATTCGGATCCACCACCGTGCCGGCCTTGGTGCGGTGCGTGTGCATCTTGCGCACAATGTCGTCCACGCCCTTGATGCCGATGTCCACAGCATCCGCGGCAACGCGTTGCAGTTGCGGATCCAACGACGTATAAATCCGCACACCGTTTGCGTTGATGTCATGGTCGCCGAATTTCTGCACCAGCTGGTCATGCACCAGGTCCACAAAATACGGGGCCTCGCTTGCGTCCACATTGGCCGGCGCCAGTTTCAACGGCTCTGCTTTCGCCGTTTCCGCTTCGCTCTGCGTAATCGCGCCGGTCTCCACCATCGAATCCAGCACCAGGTTGCGCCGTTCAATCACACGGTCCGGATGCCGATACGGATTCAGACGGTTGGGGCTTTGCACAATTCCCGCCAGCAATGCGCACTCCGCCGTGTCCAACTGCCCAACGTCTTTGCCAAAATACGTTCGCGCCGCTTCGCCAAATCCATCAATCGCATAACTGCCGCGCTGGCCCAGATTGATTTCATTCGCGTACATCTCAAAAATCTGCTGCTTGGTGAATTTATGCTCCAGAATCAGCGCAATCACCGCCTCGCGCAACTTACGCGATACCGTACGCTCCGGCGTCAAAAAAAATCCGCGCGCCAGTTGCTGCGTCAGCGTCGAACCACCTTCGGTATACGTGTGGCGATGGAACATGTCGTTGCGAATCGCGCCGAAGATACGGATGTAATCCAGTCCGCCGTGCTCAAAAAATCTGCGGTCTTCAATCGCCACCACCGCATTCACCAGTTTTTTGGGAATCTCGTTGTACGTCAGCAGTTGGCGTTTGGTGCGGCTGTTGTCTTCGCTCAGTCCGGTGATGAGCAGCGGCTCCAGTTCATACGCGGCCAGTTCCACACCGTTCTCGCCGGTAATCTGCTGCACTTCGCCTTCGCTGGTCAAAATTGTCGCGCCATCGGGCGAGTGGTACGACTGCGGCCCGGGCTTGATTTTGATGCTGTCTCCCTGCGACGTGCTGCGCAGTTGGTATCCGCCCATCTCCGGCTGCGTGTTGTATCCTGCCTGGCGCAGTTCGTTCGCAATCGCCGCCGCTGTCAGCCGCTGGCCCACGCGCACTTCACGCGGAGCCGCGTACACCTGCGCCGTGGTGGCAAAAATCGGGTGCGCCATTTTTTCGTCTACCAACTGCTCATACTTGTGCAGAAAGTAGAAAAATATTCCGCCGCACACCAGCACGCACACCAGCAAAAACAACAGCGCGTACCGTACCAGAGGATTGTTGAAGAAGCCCTCACCGCCATCACCACCGAGTTTTATCTTGAGCGCCATGCCTGTCGTTTCCTGCAGTCTGTTGTTGGATGCAAATCGCGGCTGCAAATGGTGTCAGTTGAGCAGGTTTTTTATTGCCGATGCAGCTTCATCCACAGCTATATCTACGCTCTGGCCCGTCAGCCGGTTCACCAGCTCCAGTTTTCCTTCGGCCAGTTTTTTGCCAACATTTAGACGCAGCGGTATGCCGATCAGGTCCGCGTCCTTGAACTTTACCCCGGCGCGCTCATCGCGGTCATCCAGCAGCACGTCCACGCCAGCGGCCTGCAACGCCGCCGCCGCTTTTTCACCGGCCTCGGCCAGCGCAACGTCGGTGGAGTTGGTCACCGTCACCACCACTTCAAACGGCGCAATGTTGGCCGGCAGCGCAAAGCCGTTGCCCTTGAACTTTGGATTTTCTTCGCGCGCATCGGCCGTCACTGCGGCCTGTTCAATTGCCGCCGTCAAAATGCGTTCAATGCCGATGCCGTAGCTGCCCATAATCGGCGTTACTTCTTTACCGTCGCGGTCCAGAACCGTCGCGCCCATGCTCTGCGAATACTTGTAGCCGAGCTTGAAGATGTGGCCAATCTCTACCGCCTTCGCCACTTTCAACTTGCCCGAGCAATTCGCCGTGGGGCAGCCTTCGCCTTCGTTGACAAGACGAAAATCATCATAAAATGTGCCAGCCAGCGGTGGTAGATCATTCATTTCAATGTAACGATGGAAACCTGTCTTGTTTGCGCCAGCAATCATGTTTTGCCGACCGATTAAAGCTTTATCACCATAGAATTGAGCTACTTTGCCTCCAAGTGTCGATCTACGAAGAGTGGCTGTAGGGCCTAAATAACCGGGTTCACTTCCGAAAAATTCACGGATTTCATCCGGTAACATAGGCCTAACTTCACACGCTCCTGAAAACGATCCACTAATAAATCTGCTCCCAGTTAGCTTAGCTTCATTCAAAGAATGGTCACCACGGAGAAAGAAGATGACCGGAGTGATTATGTGTTTGCCGTAAGAGTCAATATAGGTCACTACATAAGCTAAAGTTTTGATTAAATGTGTTGGATCGATTTTAAGAAATTTTGTAAGTTGCTCAATCGTTGTAACGTTTGGCGTAGAAATATCAATTTCTGGATTACCAGAATTAAGTTCCTCAACCTCATCTAACTTCGACGTCGCCTTCTCCACGTTGGCCGCGTAGCCGCAGACGGGGCAACTGGCAATCAGGTCTTCGCCCGCATCGGTGTAGACCATAAACTCCTGCGACTGCGATCCGCCCATCGCGCCCGAGTCGGCATCGACGGCCACAAATTCCAGTCCGCAGCGTTTGAAAATTTTGCGGTACACCGCGTCATGTTTGCGATAGCTTTCATCCAGCCCTGCCGCGTCAATGTCAAAACTGTACGCGTCCTTCATGGTGAACTGGCGCACGCGCAGCAATCCGCTCTTGGGCCGCGGTTCGTCGCGAAACTTGTTCTGGATTTGATACCAGATCTGCGGCAGCTGTTTGTAACTGCGTAGTTCATTCCGCGCGATGGAGGTCATAATCTCCTCGTGCGTCATGCCCAGGCACAGCTCGGCGCCCTTGCGGTCGGTCAGCCGGAACATGTTCTGCCCCATGCCGGTCCAGCGGCCGCTTTCCTCCCACACTTCGCGCGGGTTCAACGCCGGCAGCAGGAATTCCTGCGCAATCGTATCCATCTCCTCGCGGACAATGGCAATGATCTTGTTGAGCGACCGCTGCCCCAGAAACAGGTAGCTATACAAGCCGGCCCCCAGCTGCCGAATATAACCGGCGCGTAGCAGGAGCTTGTGGCTGGCCACTTCTGCGTCTGCAGGGGCCTCACGAAGGGTAGGAATGAAGAGTTTCGACCATCTTTGCATGCGTGGTTAATTGTACTTGTCCGCCGCACCGAAACATGCCAACACGGAAAAATGGAAAGGATACTTGACATACCCTATTTTCCATGTGTAAAGTTTGCTTGTCAGAAATTTGTAAAGTTTGGTTGATGGAAATTGAGAGGGGGGAGTGGGTATGGCTTTACTTTGTTGGGGGAATAAAACTATGACGCCTTTGCAGCGGCGGACGATGCGGCTGGTGGGCGGTGTGATGTTGCTGACCGTGGTGACGAATTTTTCCATGCCGAATATGCCGAATTTGTTAACGGATGCGTTTCCGCCGTTGCAGCGGCTGCTGCTGGCAGAGAGTCATGCGCCGGAGTGGGTTGTGTATTTGATTGCTGCGATTACAGCGTTGCCGATTCTGCTGGCGATCCTGATTTTGGGGCGGTATCTGGCGGCGGAGCCGGATGAATTTATCCGCGGGCTGGTGACGCGGGCGACGCTGTGGGGATTCGCACTGGCGATGGTGGGCAACGCGTTTGCCAATGCGTTGATGAACATCTACAACCATCCGTTTCCGCTGACGTTGCTGGATGCGGACTTGTTGATTATCGGCGGCGGCATCAGCTTTCGCATCCTGCAGTGGAGGTATCGCTGAGGCAGCGGCGGAAGTAGCGGCAAAAAATTGATTCTCAGATTTGATGGCAAACAACGAAGGGAAAATTTTATGAGTTCTATCTGCAAAACCAATTCTGCAATCAGTCGGCTGCAGTTCCGCTACGGAATTCTGCTGAATGTATGTTTTGCCGTCACGATGCTGGTGATGGCGGCGGTCAAGGCGGTGTTTCGTGCGCAGCACCCTGTGGGTATTTGGGCGTATGCGCTTGCTGTGCTGCCGGCAATTCCATTTGTGGCGTGCATTGTGATAACCGGGCGGTATCTGTATCGCGAGACCGATGAATTTGCGCGCATGCTGATTACGCAGACGCTGCTGTGGAGTGTGGGCATGATGCTGGCCATTAACTCCACCTGGGGATTCATTACGCTCTACCTTGGGGTTGCGCCGCCGCCGCTCTACATCAACATTTCGCTTTGCTACCTCGCCTACGGAATCGCAAGCGTTGTTGTCCGTGTGAGATACAGATGAAAAACCGGTTGAAAGATCTGCGAGCGGACCGCGAGTGGAGCCAGGCGGAGCTGGCGGCGCGGTTGGGCGTCTCACGGCAGAGTGTGAATGCGATTGAGACCGGCAAGTATGACCCCAGCCTGCCGCTGGCGTTCAAGATTGGGCACCTGTTTCAACTGCCGCTGGAGTACATCTTCAAACATGAGGAGGAGCTTGCGGAGGAGAAGAAGATGCATGCCGAGGCGCTGCAGAAGCTGATGGATGAAATCAAGAACCAGAGTTCATGATGGTGTTCCGATGTCACTCCTTCGCTGCGCTGAGGAAAGGCAACGGTGGTGGGTTGGCATGGTTCATTTCCACCCATCGCAACAGCGGCGATGGATGGGGCACCCGATGTGTTGTGTGGGTTGTATATGGGTAGGTCACCCGTCAATTCATCGTTTCTCCAAAGAAAAGTTGTCGACGATCATACATGACATTAGTGCTTTGTTCGGCATATCTTTATGCGAACTCTTGGGTATTTTTGAATAGCGATTTATAGGAATAAACTTTCCGTCTTT
>CAIZGA010000358.1 GCA_903932385.1 uncultured Acidobacteriota bacterium | reverse complement strand
GCGGCGGAGCGGAAGCGTTGCAACACTTCGCGAAAAAGTGTCGGCTGCAGTGCTGCCTCGGGCGGCAGCGTGATGGAAAGCCCCCACTGTGTGCAGCGGATGAGATCGATGCCGGGATGGTCGGCGGCGAAACCTTTGGGCGGCCGCGAGAGTGGCGCGGAGTCAAAGTCCGGCAGCAGGGTGCGGAGGGATTTTTTATTCAGCACACGGCGCAGCTCAGCGTGATGCGTCAACAGATAGCGGCGGAGTTGGAGCAATTGTTCACGCTGCGGCATGAAGACTCCGCAGGCGATGATGACTTCGTCGGGCGCGATGTGGAAATAGAAACCGGCGCCGGAAGTTTTCAGCATGCCGGAGTGCGCCCACCAGGCGGCGACGTGCGTTTTGTAGGGACGCTTGTCGCTGGCAAAGCGCGTATCGCGATAGATGCGGAAGATGGTTTTTTCCGGCGGGCGGATGTGGTCGGGCGCGAAAGATTCCATGGCAGAGTTGAGTTCGCGGATCAACGCTAGCATGGGCGTGCGCAACAGTGACTCAAATTGTGGCTTGCGCGGCGTGAACCACTCGCGGCGGTTGTTGCGCTTGAGCGAGCGAAGAAATTTTAATGCGTCGGGAGAAAAATGCGTCGCCATCAGAAAATGATTGTAGCGCGCGGCGGATACAATCATGTGAGGACAACCTTGATGCAATCAAAAATATTCAAAGCCACGCAGTGGGAATTCCGGTTTCGATTCCCGATATTTCTGGTGATGTACTTCGTTGGATTTTTTGCGCCGTGGAACATCGTGATGCACAAGCCGTATGTGGCGATGTGGTCGCTGCCGGGCTTCTGGGCGATGCGCGCGGGGCTGGCCGATTTCGGCGTGGTGACGATGGGCATCACCGCGGTGGCGGTAGTGTGTGCGCTACTGGCGATGGTGTTGCGCATTGCGGGCGCGGCGTACCTGGGCAGCGGCGTGGTGCATGACCACGCAATGCATGGCGGCGTGATGATGGCCGACGGGCCGTACCGGCACATGCGCAACCCGCTCTACCTGGGCGGATTTTTTGGGCTGCTCTCGCTGACGATTCTGATGCCGCCGAGCGGGGCGCTCTTCACGGTGATTGCGTACATAGTTTTTGTGTTGCGGCTGATTGGCTGCGAAGAGGAATTTCTCACCGCGAAACTGGGCGAGCCGTATGTGGCGTATCTGCAGAAAGTGCCGCGGATATTTCCCAGCCTGATGCCGCGTGTTCCTCCCAGCGGGGCCAAGCCGCACTGGCTGCAGGGCATCTTCGGAGAAATCTACCATGTGGGCGCGGCGGTTTCGTACTGCGCCGTGGCGTGGCATTTCAATCCCGGCCTGCTGGCGCGGTGTGTGCTGGTGTCGCTGGGGCTATCGATTGTGCTGCGTGGTTTCTACAAAAAATCAAACGCGGCGTAATTTTCGGTAAGAGGTAAAATCCAGCGCATGAGAACTCTGCTGAGATTTTTCGTGTTTCTCTGTGTTGTTGGCGGCTTTGCAATGGCACAGCAGGCAGCGCCCGCGCATTTTTACTGGAGCGAGAAAAAAGCGCATGAACTGGATTACAACAAAGAAACCTTAGAGAAAAATACGACGCTGACGGCAGAAGAAAAATCTGCGCTGGTTACTGCTGTGACAGCAATCCTGCAGCCAGTTATGCATCAAGAATTCCAGGATACTTATGACAAACTTCCAAGCAGCGCCGAACAAGCGCGTCTGATTCATTGGCAAGTGATGCATACGCGCATCTTTCCTGTGGACCTTGATGGTGACGGCGTGCGTGAAGTGATAGCACAGCCACAAGACTACAAATCGGGATTATGTGGTGCCACGGGGAATTGTTCGTTTTGGATTTTTAAAAAATCAGGCACAGCCTACAAATTGTTATTCGACAGCGGACAGGGAAATGGCTGGGAGATGTTCACGATTGAAACGACCCGTACAAACGGATACTTCGATATTGTGTTGGCTGCACATGTATCTGCTTCAGAAAAGTTCCTTGGTCTGCATCAGGTTATCAATGGGAAATATCAACAAGTTCATTGTTACTGGGTCGATTGGATCAATCATGACCACGATAACCAGCCGCTAAAAAATCCGAATATATTTTCTCTTCCGTGTAAATAACAACTACAAATACCACGGGATGTTGATGACGATGATTCTGCGGTTGCCGCGCAGCAGCAGGACCACCTTCAGCAGGTTGGCACGGCGGTTGTGCAGCAGGTTCTC
>CAIZGA010000357.1 GCA_903932385.1 uncultured Acidobacteriota bacterium | reverse complement strand
ATCAATTCTTTTTTGTTAATCAAGATCAGCATGAAGATCATGACCACCGGCAGCAACAAGCCGTTGAGTACCTGCGAAAAAATAATGACCTTCACGAGTGACAATGTGGGCAGCAGGACAAACGCAGCGCCGGCGGCAATCAATAGCGTATAGAGCCAGTAGAAGAATGGTGCATCACGAAATGTTTTGTCGAGACCGCCTTCTACGCCGAGACCTTCGCAAACTGTATAGGCCGTAGAAATGGGCAGAACTGATGCAGCAAAAAACGATGCGTTGAATAATCCTGCCGCAAACAACACGAAGGCATATCGTCCGGCAAATGGCTTCATCGCTTCGGCTGCATCGACTGCATCTTTGATGCTGCCAAGACCGTGCACATATAGCGTGGCTGCACAGGCCACGATAATGAACCACGCAACAATGTCGGTGAAAAATGATCCGACAATGACATCGAGGCGCGAGGCTGCGTAATCGCGCACGCCGATTCCCTTTTCTACAACCGACGACTGCAGATAGAACTGCATCCACGGTGCGATGGTGGTGCCGATGACAGCAATCGTCATGTAGAGATAACTGCTGTCGCGCCAGGTCTTCATCGGCGGCATGGTCACCGTCATTACGGCGGCCTCATGCCAATTGGGGCCAGAAAGAACTCCCGTGATGATGTACGCGATGTAAAAAATGCTGGCGGAGAGAAAAACCTTTTCGACGATTTTGTAATCACCCTTCACCACCAGCAGCCACACCAGCACGGCACACACCGGCACACTTACAAACTTGCTGACGTGGAAGAGAGACATGCTTCCGGCGATGCCGCTGAATTCGCTGACCACGTTGAAGTAATTTACGAAGACCAGCGCCAACATCATCATGAAGGTGATACGCAGGCCGAATTGCTCGCGAATCAGATCGCTGAGTCCCTTGCCAGTGACCACGCCCATGCGCGCGCACATTTCCTGCACCACAATCAGCGCCAGCGTAATGGGAATCATCGTCCACAGCAGTGAGTAGCCGTACTGCGCGCCAGCCTGCGAGTAGACGAAAATACCGCCGGAATCATTGTCCACATTCGCGGTGATGAATCCCGGCCCCAGCACGGCGAGGGTCAGGAAGATTCGTACGCGCCAGCGTTTCCAGAAGGACATTATGAGCGGCCCCCTGTGGAATTGGTGGCCATGATTTTCTTCAGAGCGTCGAGCACGGTGGTCATCTGCCGATCATTGCTGTAACCGCTGGCTACCGCGCGGCGTTGTCCTGCGGCGGCAATGCGTTCGCGCGCGGCCGCATCGGGCAGATAGCGGCGGATTTTCTCTGCGCATTCTTCGCGCGTGGAAAAGAAAACTGCTTCCTCATCTTCTTTGAATCTCGCCAGATGGCCGGGCGAACGCTCCACCAGAAGGAAGCCGCCACAGGCTGCAATCTCAAAACTCTTGTGCGCGAATTCATCTTGATTGGAGTGCGTAAGGAAACTCAGATTAATCTTCGACCGCCAAATCGCCTCACGATAATCCACGTCAAAGAGTTCGCCAACGCTGGAATAAATCGCTGCGCAAGCATCGGGTGCCAGCTTGGGCCGCCAATGTTGCGCACCACCGTTCACAATCACACGAAAGCCCTGTTCGCGCCACAGCCACGTTAGGATCTCCGCACGATTGTCATACGAGGTACCAATGAACGAAACATCACGATCGCGATTGCTGTCTGACCAACCTGCTGGCGGCGGAAAATGCACAGTCGGCTCATAGGCCGTCTGGATTTTGACAACATTGCGCGCGCCGAATGCCTTGTAGTCGACAACATTTTTATCACGCTGCACAACATGCAAATCGTAATCCGGGATGCACTTCATATATGTGCTCCAACCCGGATCGCGGCGAGGCCCGAAGGGATTATCAATCGTGTAGTTCACGCTGGCGATGCCCATCGCGCTGATGGCCTTCAAAGTTGCGGGACGCAAAAAAACCTGCTTGTCTGCCCAGACCACATCTACATGATTCTCTTTAGCGCCGCGCAGGAAATCTTGGTTCAGACGCTCAACTTCCTTACCCATGATGAGACGCATGCGCAGGCTGCGCGCAATTCTGCTGCCCGTATCAAAATATGGACGAGAATCTATCGGCACCACTTGCTGGCCCAGACGTTCCAGCGCCCAGAGGCGGTACAGTGCGGAATTATTTTTATCCAGCGGGCCAACGTACAGAATCTTCACGCACTGCTTCTCCAACATCGTTTTCGGCAACTGCCGCTGTTTGCATTTGTGGCGCAGTCGGCAACATCAGGCTGCGTGCCCAGCGCCAGCTGCGTGTTTATAGTCTTTCATGAAGCAATGCAATTACCTGCTCTGCCAGGACTACGCCCAGCAATTTGCCTTGTTTATCCAGCACCGGCAGGGCATGCAGATTGTATTTGTCGAATTTGTCCACCACTTCATCGGCGCTTGCCTTCTGGTCGCAACTGGTGGAAATCTTTTCTGCCAGCGCCTGCAGATGTGTCTCCGGGCGCGCCAGCACCAATCTTGCAATCGGCACCACGCCCTGCAGCACTTCATGTTCATCCAGCAGATATATTTCTGAAACTGTTTCCAGGTCGCCTTCAAACTCGCGCAGCGCATGCACAGCATCGGCAACAGTTGCGCCGACCGGCACATGGACCAATTCCGTAGTCATGCGGCCAGCGGCGGAGTTTTCCGGAAACTCCAGCAGGTCTTCTACCTCCTGGCGCTCTTCCGGCTCCATTTCTTCCAGAATATCTTCGGCGCGCTCATCAGAAAGTTCCGACAACAAATCCGCTGCTGCTCCCGGATCCATCTCTTCCACAATGTCTGCAACGCGGCCGGAATCGAGTCCCTCCAGCAACTGCTTCTGCAGTTTGGGTTCAACTTCTTCCAGTGCATCGGCGGCAACATCTTCATCCAGACTGCTGAAGACAGCCTCGCGTTGCGCAGGGGCAAGTTCTTCCAGTATGTCTGCAATATCTGAAGGATGCATCTTGCCGAGTGCGCTATGCTCAATCCTCAAACGAACGCGGCGCGCTGGGTCGGTTTCAATCAGGTTCACGTATTGCCACGGAATGCCGTTGGAGTGAACCAACGCAGCAGCCGTCTCCACTATGTGCCGCGGCAAGCCCTTCAGCAGGCGACGCACTGCACCGCGCAGACCGGTGTCCACGGCGAGAACCTGCAACTGCAACACATTTGGCGGGCCGTTCAGTTGCTTCCATTCCAGTTCAACATCATTCACCCGGACGACCTTGCGGCCGTTGACATCAATAATCTGCTGGTCGAGCAGGTCGCGCTCCAGCAGAAGATAATTTTCATCACCGGTGATGGGTGCAGGCACAGCGGTCTCGCGAAGTTCTAGTGCGTAGAACGGCGTGAGCCGCAAATCGCGCACCGGAACACAGAAATTTCCTCGGCTGCCACCCGGCGTTCCGCTGAGTTTATATTTTCCTTTTGATTTGAAGATGATGAAGGCGATGTGCGTCGGGTCTACGGCGGGAATAATCGCCATCTCGCAGACATGCCCGACCACATGGCCCTGTGCATCCACAACCTCCACGCCCTGCAGCATGGAGGCGCTGGTGCGGTTCGCATTGGCTTCGGCCGCGCTACGCATACGAATCCCATCTCCCTTTTGCAGTGTACTGAAATTGCAGCACTCCGGCAGCGCAACCGCATCTACTGCGTTACTCTTCTGAATCAAAAAAACGCGGCATTACTTTGGCGCAGGGTTTGAAACGAAAATTCATCCAAAGAAGT
>CAIZGA010000356.1 GCA_903932385.1 uncultured Acidobacteriota bacterium | reverse complement strand
GCGATTCCTGCAACTACTTGCCAATCACACGCGCCAGCGTATCGCCGATTTCCGCCGGCGACTGCACCACGTGAATACCGGCCTCGCTCATCGCCTTCATCTTGCTTGCGGCCGTTCCTTCGCCGCCGCTGATGATGGCGCCCGCATGGCCCATGCGGCGTCCCGGAGGCGCCGTCTGTCCCGCGATGAATCCCACCACCGGCTTCTTCACATTCTGTTTGATGTACTCTGCCGCAGCTTCTTCCGCACTGCCGCCGATTTCACCAATCATGATGATGGCCTCGGTGTCGGGGTCCTCATTCAACAGGCGCAACGCATCAATGTGCGTGGTGCCGATAATCGGGTCGCCGCCGATGCCGATGGCCGTCGACTGGCCGATGCCGCGCTGCGTCAACTGATACACGGCCTCGTACGTCAGCGTGCCCGACTTCGACACAATGCCCACGGAACCTTCCTTGTGAATGCGGCCCGGCATGATGCCGATCTTCGCCTTGCCTGGGGAAATTACGCCCGGGCAATTCGGCCCAATCAGCCGCGACTTTGAGCTCTTCACCACTTCCCACACCTTCACCATGTCCAGCGTCGGTATGCCTTCGGTGATGCAGACAATCAGCGGCAACGCTGCTGCAGTCGCTTCCAGAATGGCGTCGGCTGCAAACGGCGGCGGAACAAAAATCACCGTCGCGTTGGCGCCGGTCTGTTTTACGGCGTCTTCGACGGTGTCAAAAACCGGCCAGCCCTCGTGCGTGGTGCCGCCCTTGCCCGGCGTAACGCCGCCAACCACTTTGGTTCCATATTCGGCGCAACCCTTGGCGTGGAAAGTTCCTTCGCGTCCGGTGATGCCCTGAACGATGAGTCGCGTGTTCTTATCTACCAATACTGACATGTCTATTTCCCGCCTTTCGCAGCAGCGACAGCCAAATCTGCCGCATCCTTCATCGTTGCGCCCACTTCAAACTTCAGTCCGCTCTCGGCCAGAATCTTGCGGCCTTCCTCAACGTTGGTGCCTTCCAGACGCAGCACAATCGGCAGCGTCACGTTCAGCTTCTTCGCCGCAGCCACCACCGCAGTCGCCAACACATCCACGCGCAGAATGCCGCCGAAGATGTTGATGAAGATGGCCTTCACATTTTTGTCGGAGAGAAGAATTTCAAAGGCATTCTCAATCTGCTGCTGATTGGCGCCGCCGCCCACATCCAAAAAGTTTGCCGCACTGCCGCCGGCATATTGGATGATGTCCATCGTCGCCATCGCCAAGCCCGCGCCGTTCACCATGCAGGCGATGTTGCCGTCCAGCTTGATGTAGTTCAGCGAGTATTTCGACGCTTCCACTTCCAGCGGATCTTCTTCAGCCACGTCGCGCAGTTCCTTCAGGTCCTTGTGGCGGAACATTGCGTTGTCGTCGAAATTGATCTTGCAGTCCAGCGCAAACAGCTTGCCGTCCTTCGTGGTGATGAACGGGTTGATCTCAAACAGCGACGCATCCGTCTCCACAAATGCCTTGTAGAGTCCCGACATGAACTTCACCGCTTCGCCAATCTGCTCCGGCTTCAGGCCCAGTTTGAAGGCGAGCTTGCGTGCCTGATACGCCTGAAAGCCGACGGCCGGATCAATGTATTCCTTGTAAATGGCGTCGGGCGTCTTCGCGGCGACTTCTTCAATTTCCATGCCACCGGCCTGCGACGCCATGAAAACCAGGCGGCCGGCTGCGCGGTCCAGCACAATGCCCAGGTACAGTTCGCGGTCAATGGCCGAGGCTTCTTCCACCAGCAAGCGCTGCACTTTTTGCCCGTGCGGCCCGGTCTGGTGCGTCACCAACTGCATGCCCAAAATGTCTTTGGAGTATTTCGCAGCATCGGCCAGCGTCTTGGCCACTTTTACGCCGCCGCCCTTGCCGCGGCCGCCTGCGTGGATCTGCGCCTTGATGACGACGCCGTTCGCGCCCGCATCAAACAATGCCTTGGCGGCTGTATCGGCCCCGTCCAGCGTGGTGGCCATCTCTCCCTGCGGCACGGGCACGCCGTACTTCCGCAGGATTTCCTTCGCCTGATACTCGTGAATTTTCATGGTTGTCCGGTTGCTCAGTTTCTATGGGTGATTGGGTTGCTGTCGATTCGTCGCGCCTTCAGTGCCGCAAAAGCTATGGTATCGGAGTCAAGCAACATTGGACAAATCGCCCCCACTCCTCCCTTTCAAAAGCATTGGCGGCAGCCACTCCCTGTGGTTAACTCAACTCATGAAGCTGCTCCT
>CAIZGA010000355.1 GCA_903932385.1 uncultured Acidobacteriota bacterium | reverse complement strand
CAGCGGTATTCACTTCAATCACCTGTGGCTGGTCGGCGACTTCTTTGACCGCCTGCCGAACTGGGTGAACAACGGCATGGGCGTTACGTTCTACTTCGGCGGCACATCGTTGCTGATTGTGGTGGGCGTGGCGATGGACACCGTCAACCAGGTGGAGTCGCAGTTGATTATGCGCCACTATGACGGCTTCACCCCGAAGAGCGGACGCACCCGCGGACGAAAGAACTGGTAGTGGGTACAACGGTGGCAGAAGAAAAGAACGCGGTGGAAGCGGTAGCAGCAAGCCCGGGCCCGGTACTGGTACTCGGCGCCCCCGGCGTTGGCAAAGGCACCCAGGCCAAGGCATTGATGGCTGACTGGGGCATCCCGCAGATTTCCACCGGCGACATTCTTCGCGCCATCAAGAACGACCCCGCCAAGGCGCAGACCGAAATCGGCCTGCTGGCCAAGAAGTTGATGGAACAGGGCCAGCTGGTTCCCGACGAAGTGGTGAACGAACTGGTGGCAGACCGCCTGACGGAACCGGACACCAGGAAGGGTTACATCCTGGACGGGTACCCGCGGACACTGGGCCAGGCCGAGTGGTTGGACAAATATCTGGCGGCGCGGCAAGCAGAAGCCGGGTCGGCGCAACTGCCTGTGATTGCAGTGAATATTCAGGTGGGCTATACTGAATTGTTGCGCCGAGTTACAGGTCGGCGCAATTGTCCTGCCTGCCAGAGGATTTACAACATCTATTCCCACCCGCCGAAGGTGGAAGGGAAATGCGATGTGGACGGCTCCGAACTGGTGCAGCGAGCGGACGATACCGAGGCGGTCTTTGCCGAAAGAATGAAGACCTATGAATCGCTGACAGCCCCGGTGATCGAACATTATCGTGCATTGGGCAGATTTGAAGAAGTTGCTGGTGAGCAGACGGTGGAAGCAGTAACCACCGGCATAAAGGCCGCGCTGGCGCGTTTGAGGGTATGAAGCGCATGGCCATCATGCTGAAAAGCCGGCAAGAGATTGAGAAGATGCGGCGCAGTGGTCAGGCGGTCCGGCAGATTCTGGACATGCTTCGTTCGCTGGTGAAGCCGGGTGTGACGACGATGGATTTGGAAGTCGCCGCCGCACGAATGATTGAAGAGATGGGCGCTGTGCCCGCCTTCAAGGGATATCACGGGTATCCATGCGTGCTGTGCACCTCGGTGAACAGTGAAGTGGTGCATGGCATACCGTCGCGTTCGCGGGTGTTGCGCGAGGGCGATATTGTTTCAGTGGATTGCGGCGTTCTGCTCGATGGGTATTTCGGCGATTCCGCAGTGACATTTGCAGTGGGAGAACGCGTACAGAACAAGGCGCGCAAACTGCTGGAAGTGACCGAAGCTTCCCTGGAGAAAGCGATTCAGGAAGTGAAGGTAGGGGCAACGCTGGGCGACATTGGCGCCGCGGTGCAGCAGCATGTGGAAGCGGTGGGATTCAACGTGGTCCGCGATTTTGTGGGACACGGCATTGGCCGCGAGATGCATGAAGAGCCGCAAATCCCGAATTACGGGCAGCGTGGACGCGGTACGGTTTTGAAGGCCGGCATGGTGCTGGCGATTGAGCCGATGGTGAACACCGGCGCAGCCGATGTGAAGGTTCTGGAAGACGGTTGGACGGCAGTAACGGTGGATGGCAGCCTGAGCGCGCATTTTGAACACACCGTGGCCGTGACCGAAGATGGGCCGCAGGTGCTGACGCGGTAAATGAGTTTGGATTTACTTTGAGTTTGGAACCATGTTGAGTTTGGCAACAGCAGTACAAAGGAGCCAGTTTGTCGAAGGAAGACGCGATTGAAGTGATGGCGACGGTGGTGGAAACACTTCCCAACGCCATGTTCAAGGTGGAGATGGAGAACAAGCACCAGGTGCTTGCCCACATCTCCGGGCGCATGCGCAAGAACTTCATCCGCATACTTCCCGGCGACCGTGTTGCAGTGGAATTGAGTCCGTACGATTTGAACCGCGGACGCATTGTGTACCGCTACAAATAAGTTTTTTCAGAAGGGTTGTTCAGATGAAGGTT
>CAIZGA010000354.1 GCA_903932385.1 uncultured Acidobacteriota bacterium | reverse complement strand
TCCACCGAGACGCCGAAATCCTCCATCCCCTGGCAGGTATGGGCCGTGGCCGCGGTGGCCTGCTGCATTGTGGTGGCGGTCCTCTACTTTTCCGGACACAAGAAACCACTGACCACCAACCCCGCCCAGCCGGATGCCTACGCCGCCAGCCTCAGCATTTCCAACATCCAGATGAGTGAAGCCTCGAACATGGCCGGTGGAAAAATGACGTACATTGACGGCAGCATCACGAACCATGGGCAAAAAACAGTGACCGCAGTAACCGTCAGCACGACCTTTGCCAACGACATGGGCGAAGCTCCGCAGATTCTGACCGAGGGGATCCAAATTATTCGCGCCCGCGAACCCTATATCGACACGGAATCTGTGTCCGCTGCCCCCATCCAGCCGGGGGAGACCAAGGAATTTCGCCTTATATTTGAACAAGTTACGCCAAGCTGGAACCAGGTCACCCCGGTGATTCAGGTGCTACGGGTGGAGACGCGATAGGCTGAAAATTTTCTATTACTGGCAGGCAACTTAAGCCAAATTTCCAACATCTGAGAATGAAACGGGTATGAATCGGCGACATATTACCCCCACCTCCCCGGGTAAAGGTAATGTACGGTGCTGATTCACAACACCCCCATAGAGAACCAAGGCAGATTGGCCCCTCACCCGAGGGGCCGTTTTTTTGACGTAACCATTCTGGTTCCCTCCCCTGCATAGGCTGTGCTCCAGAACACAGCGGGGTTTACAAACTCTTAATAAAATTTGTATTGTGGTTCGTTCCCCGCACACCAGTTCCACTTGGTCGTCTGGATGCCGGGTGTAGGCACCGCTGGATATTTTTGATGCATTGCATGCAAGTACGAGGAGTAGCACCATGAGCACTTATCGCATACAGCGCGACTATATTTCCGATGGACGACAGGCACTGGTCAGCAAACTACGGCTGAAGTACACACTTCTGATTACGATTCTGTGCGCGGCAGTTGCACTCTCCATCTGGCACACCTTGGGACCGCGCGAAGAATTCCACGTCACCACCTACGTCATTGGTCTTTCTGCATTGACGGCGATTGTTATTGTGAGCCTGCGTGACACATGGGCACGCGGCGTCAGGCATCTGAACGAAACCGTGGACACGTACAGGTTGACGGTGGAACCCGGCAGAATTCTTTGCGTACACAACCATTCGCGACCCATCATGCTGGACACGTCAGAAATTCTGCGGGTGCAGGAAGACGGCCGACATGGTTTGCATCTCTGCACACGAGACCCCAAGTTGTGCATCGTGATTCCGCCGCAGCTGGAAAATTTTCAGGCATGCAAAGCGGAGTTACGCGCGCAGGGATTGAGCTGGGAAGCGCAGGCCTAGCAGACTAGTTCAAGCCGGTCTGCTGGGACGTTGCCGATGCCGGGCGCGCTGGCGGCTTATAGATATAGAAGCTGTTGCGTCCGCCGCGCTTGACTACATACATGGCATGGTCGGCAAATTTCAACAGCTCCTCTGGAACTTGAGTCGAATCCGGGTAGATGCAGACGCCTGCGCTGACGGTGATTTCCAGTTCCACATCGCCAAACTGCAGCGGTCGCGAGATAGAGCTCACCAGTTGCTTGCCGCAGGCCTTCACTTCATCCAGGTTGTTGAAGTCCGGCATGATGACGACAAACTCATCTCCGCCGACGCGTGCCACCGTGTCCGATTCGCGCACGGAAGCCAGCAACCGGCGCGCCATCGCCGCCAGCAGCGCATCGCCTTCAGCGTGGCCCATAGTGTCATTGATGCGTTTGAAGTGGTCCACATCCAGCATGAAGAGGGCGACTTTTTTCTTGTTGCGCTGCGCCCGCAAAATGGCCTGCGTCAGGCGGTCCTGCATTAACGCGCGATTGGGCAGGCCGGTGAGGTGATCATGATGGGCCATGTAGTTCACGCGGTCGGCCATGCGTTTACTTTCCGTGATGTTACGGCTGGTAATGGCGATGCCCTTGCCTAGCTTCACGGCTTGCACGTGGATCCAGGTAGCCTGAATCATATCGTCATCAATAAAAATTTCTGTTGTGTAGGAAACGCCGGTCTCGACTACCTGCTTGTACTGCTCCAGCAGGCCGGAGCTGACGACAAACGGCCGCACCTGCGAGAGCGATTTGCCAATGAGACTGTTGCGCTTTATCTGCAGCCGCCGCTCTGCATTGGGATTCATGTAGCTGAAGGTGAAGTCTGCGATGTTGCCGGCCTCGTCATAGACGCCGTCAAAAATATAAAAGTCGTCCATGCTGGATTCTGCGGCGGCCAGAAAACGCGCGTGTTCCTCGCGGGTGCGTGCTGCCCCTTCCAGCAATTTGTACTGGCGGTAAAGCAGCATGCCGGCGCTGATGGCAATGATGAACGCGCTGGCCAGCCGCAACAACAACAGCGGAATTGTGCAGAACAGGATAACGAGATCCGTGAGCACAAAGAGAAGAAATGTCAGCGTGAACCGCAGATGCTGCGACGTGGGCGATTTTGGATTCATGGACACTCCCTGTCCAGGGTCCACAGACAGAGAGAGAACCGTGCCACACGGAGAAAGGAAGCAGATGAATCTGAAGTGAGAGAAAGGGACGCAGTCATGCGTGGTGAGGTTCTCGACTGCTTGAAGGATCCACGTTGCCAGTTTCCTGCGGCAGTGTCCATCCTGATGTTTCCGCTCCTGCAACAGCCATCTTGCGGAGTGAGCGTTCGCACTCAAGCAGATTATACCCAACACATTGGTGTTTGCGACGGGGTGCTGGGAACTGATTCTTGAATAGAGAAACGGAATGATTTAGAGGCTGCCGAGATGCAAGCGGTAAAGCCGATAGGCCTCGCCAGTGCCATACCAGTTGCCGAACTCAGACAGAAACTCCGCGCCAAAGCGGGCGTTGAGCGCCTGGCTGGGGCCGGGGCGAGCATGGCCGAAAACATATTGGTAGCCGCGACCCGCAACCAGGCCCAGCCAGTGCGCCTTCATCACGTCGCTGTAGCCCAGTCCGTGATACGGCGGCAGCAGCGTATTGGAGTAGCAATACATCGCCAGCCGCTTTTCTTCTTCGGGGATTGCGTCCATGCCCGCGATGCGTTCATCGCAACCGGCCACGGGGATGCCGTAGGTTTCGCCGGCCAGTTTGCCATCCACAAACATCCAGACAAAAATGGCACCGTAGGTCGCAATAAGATGCTGTTTGGATTCGACATCCATTTGCAGGTTGGAGTGGTAGAGCAATTCAAACGCCATCGTCTCTTCGATGGGCATTGTGTAGCGGAAGGTGATGTGCCCGAGGCGCTGCATGGCTATCGCAGCTTTGCTGCGGCATCAATGGCCAACAGCGTTTCCAGCAGCGGCTTCAGATTTTTCAGGTCGAGCGCATTGGCACCGTCTGATTTTGCATTCGCCGGATCATCATGCACTTCGAGAAAAATTCCATCCACACCTGCAGCCACGGCAGCGCGCCCCAGCACGGGAATAAATTCCGGTTGACCGCCGCTGACACCGTTCGCTGCGGAAGGCGTTTGCACCGAATGCGTGCCGTCGAAAATCACCGGTGCCATCTCCCGCAGGATCGGCAGCGAACGCATATCGACAACCAGATTGTTATAGCCGAAGCTGGCACCGCGCTCGGTGAGGCAGACGCGCGGCTGGCCGGAGTCCAAAACTTTTTGCACGGCGTGCTTCATGTCCCAGGGAGCGACGAACTGCCCCTTCTTGATGTTGACCGCGCCGCCGGTCTTGACCGTTGCCTCAGCCGCGCTGGCCAGCAGGTCAGTCTGGCGACAGAGGAAAGCGGGAATCTGCAGCACGTCCACGCTCTCGGCCACACGTGCACAATCCTGCGGCGTGTGCACATCGGTCAGCACCGGCAGGCCGGTCGACTTGCGCAGCTCGGCAAGAATGCGGCAACCCTCTGCAATGCCGGGGCCGCGAAAACTTTTTATCGATGTGCGATTGGCTTTGTCGTAACTGGCTTTGAAAATGTACGGGACATTCAAATCCGCGGTAACGCGCTGGATGGCATCGGCCATTTTTCTCACGTGGGCTTCAGACTCAATCACACACGGGCCGGCGATGAGAAATAATTTCCCCGCGCCTACTTCTACATTGCCGATTTT
>CAIZGA010000353.1 GCA_903932385.1 uncultured Acidobacteriota bacterium | reverse complement strand
GCAGCGTATCGCGTGTCTGTTTGATGGCGGATTTTAGCGGGGATAACAAGTCTGCAAATTTCCAAGGCGCATATTTTTTTGATCTCGCGCCGACTGTGCGGTGATATTACCAGATTGATATTGGAATATGTTCTTATTGTGTGAAGGATTGAGTGACTGATTTATGGCCCACAAAGAAAAAAACATCGACCCACTAGGCGGCGCAACGGAGGTTTCTCTCGACCCTGCCGACTGGCCTGCATTTCGCCGTCTGGCGCATGCCGCGCTGGATGATGCGATTACATTTCTGGAGCAGGTGAGAGAGCGGCCCGTGTGGCAGGCACCGCCGGCGGAAGTGCGCGAGCATTTCACCGCGCCGCTGCCGCATCAGCCCACGCAACTGGAAGATGTCTACCGCGAATTTTCACAGAAGATTCTGCCGTATGCCACCGGCAACATTCATCCGCGATTTTTTGGCTGGGTGCATGGTTCGGGCATAGCGGGAAACATTGTGGCGGAGATGCTGGCCGCAACGATGAACTCCAACTGCGGCGGCCGCAATCACGGCGCCATCTATGTGGAGCGGCAGGTGATTACCTGGCTGCGGGACCTGTTCGGTTTTCCAGCAGAGGCGGACGGCCTGCTGGTCAGCGGCAGCTCTATGGCGAACCTGATTGCTCTGGGAGCAGCGCGAAACGCCGCGCAACCCGAGATGCGTCGGCAGGGAATTCACGGCCAGGCGCATGGTCTGGTCGCGTATGCCTCCAGCGAGGTGCATGTCTCGGCAGATAAGGCGATGGAGATTCTCGGCATGGGACGCGCCGCGCGGCGAAGTGTGCCGGTACGTGCGGACTACACAATGAATCTTGTTGCGCTCGAGCAGCGAATCAAAGAAGACCGAGCGAATGGTCTGCAACCGTTCTGCGTGATTGGCACCGCAGGCACGGTGAACACTGGTGCGACCGATAATCTGCAGGCGCTTGCCGCGATTTGCGCGCGAGAAAAACTCTGGTTCCACGTGGATGGCGCCTTCGGTGCTATCTGCATGACGAGCGAAAAACTCCGCAGCCGCCTTGCCGGCATTGAGCGCGCTGATTCACTCGCTTTTGATTTCCATAAGTGGATGCACGTGCAATATGACGCCGGTTGTGTAATGTTGCGCTCCGGCAAACTGCTGCTCGATGCGTATAGTTCGCGGCCTGCGTATCTGGATACAGGCGAGCGGGGCATGGCGGCTGGTGAGAACTGGCCCTGCGATCTGGGCCCGGAACTTTCCCGCGGCTTCCGTGCGCTGAAGGTCTGGTTTGCGTTGAAGGAGCATGGCGTCGATCTCATCGGCAAACTGGCAGAGCAGAATTGCAGTCAGGCCGAGTATCTGCGTGACCGCATTGCGTCGGAGCCGCAACTGGAATTGCTCGCGCCCGTGTCGATGAACATTGTCTGTTTCCGCGTACTTCGCGATTCACTGCAGCCAGCCGCGCTCAATCAACTGAACAAAGATTTGGTCGCCGATTTGCAGGAGAGCGGCATTGCTGCGCCCTCAACAACTACGCTCGATGGCAAGCTTGCCATTCGCGTGAACATCACCAACCATCGTACCCGCCGCGAAGACATGGATGTGTTGGTGGATGCGTTGTTGAGAGCAGCAGAGGCACGCGCCTGAAAATTAAAAGTCTGACGGATTCAGGTGCGTGGTGTACTTGTCGAGATACGGCAGCGGTGTGTCTCCGCAGATGACCGCAGCCACCACTTCGCCATCCGCATTTCGCATGCTGTCCAGCTTGCCGGCCTGCTTACTCTGCTCCAGATGATGCAACAACCCTGCTAGCGCAAAGCCGGAGCTTGGCCCAGCCATGATGCCGCTGCGGCACAACCGCAGACTGTAGAGGAATGACTCCGCAGTATGCGCTTCAACAATGGCATCTGCACGGCCGCGCCAATCAAACTGAATTTCCTTCAGCTTCGTATTGTTGCGCACACCAGGCACGGCTTCATCAGGTGGGCAGATGACGCATACCAGACTAACCTTGTAATCGTGTTTACGAAAATAGCGGCTGCAACCAACCACCGTACCCGTTGTGCCCAGGCCGGTTGCCATTACTGTCATCTTGCCATCCATCTGCTCCCAGAGTTGCGGTGCCAGCCACTTTTCATACGCATCCGGATTGGCTTCATTGCTGTACTGCCCCGGATTGAAGTAGCCCTCCTGCTGGCCGCGCGTGCCGGCTTCCTGGATGGCCGTGGGCGTGTTGGGGGCATCGCGTTTTAACTGCGGCTCCGCACCGGTCAATCGCAGAATTTCCAGCTTGCCCTGTGCAATGTCCCACGGCACAATCGCGGCCGTTTTAGGGATGCCGAAGAGCGGCGCGATTACCGAGAGCGATGCGACCGTATTGCCGGAAGACGCTTCCACCAGCGTATGCACGCCTTTCAACTGGCCACAGTCGCGGGCATGCATCAGCATGTTGATGGCGGGCAGGGATTTGATATTGATCAGCGGCAGCATGTACTTCAACTTCGCGAAGATTCGTTCTT
>CAIZGA010000352.1 GCA_903932385.1 uncultured Acidobacteriota bacterium | reverse complement strand
GCCATCGCCGCGCTGGCCGTCCCCTGCAGTGCGCAGCAGGATTGGCCCAGATACAACGGGCAGGATTCGCAGCAGCATTATTCTTCGCTGCAGCAGATTAATCGCAGCAACGTCAGTCGGCTGAAGATTGCCTGGAGTTACGATACCGGCGAGCAGGGCGGGCTCAAGTCGAACCCCATCGTGATTGGCCGCATACTCTACACGGCCACCACGATGAATCACGTCATCGCACTTGATGCAGCAACGGGAAAACTGATTTGGAAATTCAGCGGAACCGAACGCGGCGGCTTTCAAGCACGCGGCGTCTCTTACTGGACTGATGGCAAAGAGTCACGAATCTTTGTTGGCTTCGGACATTTTCTATATGCCATTGATGCCGCCACCGGCAACGGCATTCCCGCGTTCGGGGAAAATGGCCGCGTGGATTTGCGCAAAGGCCTCGGCGAAAATTATCGGGAGCAGAATGTTTCGCTCACCACGACCGGCGCGATTTACAAAGACCTCATCATTGTCGGCGGGGCAAATCCTGAAACGCATCCCGCGCCGCCGGGAGACATTCGCGCGTATGACGTTCGCACCGGTGCGCTGCGCTGGACCTTCCACACCATTCCGCACCCGGGCGAGTTTGGCTACGACACCTGGCCGAAGGATGCGTGGAAGGATGCAGGCGCGGCGAACAACTGGGCAGGCATGACGGTGGATACGCGACGCGGCATCGTCTATGTGCCGACAGGTTCGGCGGTCTTTGATTTTTACGGCGGCGACCGTATTGGAGATGATTTATTTGCAGACACGCTGCTTGCGTTGGATGCCGAAACCGGCAAACGCATCTGGCATTTTCAAGGAGTGCGCCATGATTTATGGGACCATGATTTTCCCGCAGCGCCGGTGCTGCTGACAGTTCGCCGCAACGGCAAAGCTGTGGATGCCATCGCACAGACGACAAAATCCGGCCATGTGTTTCTGCTGGACCGCACGAATGGCAAGCCGCTGTTTCCGCTGGAAGAAAAACAGTATCCCGCCAGCAATGTGCCCGGAGAGTTCGCCTCACCAACACAGGTGCTGCCGAAAATTCCCGCACCCTTCACGCAGCAGAGCGTGACGCTGGATTCGCTGACCGAGCGAACGCCGGAGGCGCACGCGTGGGCGGTGAAGCAATTCAACACCTACATCAGCAATGGCCAGTTTGTGCCGCTGAGCGTCGACAAGCTCACCCTGGTGATGCCGGGCTTTGCCGGCGGTGGAGAATGGGGCGGGCCGGCTGTAGATCCAAAATCCGGCGTGCTGTTTGTGAATGCGAATGACACCGCGTGGGTGGTCGGGCTGACGGCCAACCTGCCCGCGATGACCATCGGCGGCAGCGTTTACCAGACGCAGTGCAGCCTGTGCCATGGCGTAGATCGCGCTGGCTCCAGCGAGGCGCCGGACCTGCGCAGCATCGGCGCGAAACTGAGCGACAAACAAATCAGTGAAACCGTAACGCAGGGCAAGGGGCGTATGCCGTCGTTCGGCAGTCTGCGCGACGATGAGGTCTACTCGCTGGTGCAGTATTTGAAGCATCCCGATGCAAAGCCAACCGAGGCCGCGCCCTCTGTACAGGATTCGAACAACAAACTGCGCAGCGACATGCCGTACAAGACCATCGGCTTCCGCCAGTTTTTGGATCCCGAGGGATATCCCGCGACCGCGCCACCGTGGGGAACGCTGAGCGCGATTGATATGAACACGGGCAAGTATCTGTGGAAGATTCCTTTTGGCGAATATCCTGAACTGGCCGCGAAAGGCATGGGCAACACCGGCACAGACAATTACGGTGGGCCGATTGTGACCGCCGGCGGATTGTTGTTCATCGGCGCCAGTGTCTTCGACAAAAAATTCCATGCCTACGACACACGCACCGGCAAGCTGCTGTGGCAAGACACCCTGCCGTATTCCGGTCTGGCCACGCCGTGCACGTACATGGTGGATGGCAAGCAGTATGTCGTCATCCCCGCCGGCGGCGGACAGACGAGCAACAAGCCCACCGGCAGCGTGTTTGTTGCGTACGCGCTGCCGTGAGCGTGGCGATGTAGCTACTGTTTGATGACCGTGCCGTCCAGCGTGCGCAACTCGCCCCAACCGCCGTTTAATCCATTAGCGGGATTGGTGAAGGGAAATTTCGCCGCCAGTTTTTCGTCAATCTCCATGCCCCAGCCCGGCTTCTCGCTCACCCACAGGTAGCCGTCCTTCATCTGCGGGCAGCCTTGGAAAACTTCCTGCGTGCGGTCGTTGAAGGGCGTGTATTCCTGGATGCCGAAGTTGTGGCTGACCAGATCAAGATGGCAGTGCGCTGTGTGGCCGATGGGCGATACGTCGCCGGGTCCGTGCCATGCGGTGCGCACACCGTAGTTTTCTGCAAGTAGAGAAATCTTGCGCGCCGGTGTAAATCCGCCCACCTGCGAGAGATGGCAGCGGATGTAGTCAATCAACTGCTCGTCAATCAGCGGCGACCACTCATGCGGGCTGTTGAAGAGTTCGCCCATGGCAATCGGCGTGGCACAGTTCTGGCGAATCTGTTTGAAGTAGCCGAGGTCTTCCGGCGATAGCGGATCCTCGAGGAAGTACATGCGGAATTTTTCTGCCTGCTTGCAGAACTCAACGGCAAGGTTGGGAGTGAGCCGTTCGTGCATGTCATGCAGCAGCTCCACTTCCTCACCGAGTTCCGTGCGTGCGATTTCCAGCAGCTTGATGGCGCGGCGGAACTGGTAGGCCGGTTCAAACAGCGGGGCGTTCGTCAGCGGCTTGAAGGTCTCCTGCGCGGCTCCATGCTGCGCGCCATAGCCGGCCATGCCGGGCAGTCCCACTTGCACGCGCACATGTCGCCATCCCTGTGCGATGTACTGCTTGGCTGCGGCGATGACCTGCTCATACTCCTGCCCGTCGGCGTGGGCGTAGGTGTCCACGGCTTCGCGGCACTTGCCGCCGACCAGGTCATACACTGACATACCCGCCAGTCGTCCCTTGATGTCCCACAACGCCTGGTCCACGCCGCTGATGGCGTTGTTCAGCACCGGGCCATTGCGCCAGTAGGAGCTGTCGTAGCAGGTCCACCAGATGTCTTCAATGCGGTTGGTGGGTTTATTCATCAGCAGCGGTTTTAGGTAACGCTCCACTGCAGGCTTCACCAGGTCGGCGCGCTGTGTGAAGGTGGCGCAGCCGTAGCCGTAGAGTCCGGGCTGGTCGGTGGTGATTTTTACCACGGTGAGCCGCGAACCCTGCGGCGCAGTCTCAATCACGCTGATGTCTTTAATCTTCGGCACCGGCACGCCGCGCGTGGCAGAGGCAACCTGTGCCTCAGCTTTTTCTGTGATGGGCGAGAGCATGCCGACGATTCCGGCGCTGGCAAGGGTCTTCAGCAGGTTGCGACGGCCGAGCGGAAATTTGGCGGGCATATCAAATGGCATTGGTGACCTCGATGGTTTGCACTGGGCAAGCTCACGAATTCTAACCCTTTGGCCCTGCCGTGCGAAAGCATTCTGCTACCCAAACAGGGTCGGCGTGCATCCTATAGCTAGCAACTGTTGGTGGTACACTTCGCCTTGCAGACACTGAGAAGTGAGAGGAAACGCAACATGGCACTGATGAAGACTTCGAATCCCGCACTTGGCGCCAATTCATTTCGCGACGCGGCAGAGATGCAAGGCGGCCGCATCATCGACGCAACCCAGCGCATGACCCTCAGCGGTACCGTGGATAAGACCGGCCTGCTGCTGCTCTGTGTGGTGGCCACAGCCAGCTGGACCTGGCACATTTTTCTGCAGAACCGCAGTCTTGCGGACGTTTCCAGTTGGCTCTTTCTCGGCGTCTTCGGCGGATTGATTTTCGCCATGGTCACCATCTTCAAAAAAGAGTGGTCGCCGATTACTTCGCCCATCTATGCGCTGTGTGAAGGCCTTGCCCTCGGCGGACTCTCCGCCATCTTTGAAGTGCGCTATCCGGGCATCGCGATGCAGGCCGTCGCGCTCACCTTCGGCACACTCTTCGCGCTACTGATGCTCTATCGCTCGGGTGTCATCCGCGTGACGCAGAAATTGCGTATAGGCATATTCGCCGCAACCGGCGGTGTAGCGATTTTCTATCTGTTGGAGATGGTGCTCAGCATGTTCGGCGTCCACTTCACCACTATCAACGGATCCGGTCCCATCGGCATTCTCTTCAGTCTGGTGGTGGTCGGCATTGCCGCACTCAATCTTGTGCTGGATTTCGACTTCATCGAGCAAGGCGTAGCGTATGGCGCGCCGAAATATATGGAGTGGTACGGGGCCTTCGGCATCGTGGTCACGCTGGTCTGGCTGTATCTGGAAGTTCTGCGGTTGCTGTCGAAAATGCGTAGCCGGAATTAATCTCGCAAAGAATTTTGCAGGGCGGAATTTATTTCCGCCCACGCAGTTTCCATAAGATTTGCCGCATCACTCCCAGCCACACCGGTGCCGTGCCTGCATCCAATCCCATCTTCTGTACCAGCCGCCGCAGCGAAGCCGCATCGCAATTCGCCGGGTGCTTCCGCGTGTACTCGCTCTCTTCCAGCACTTCGCCCAGCAAGACGGTAAGCTGTTCCAACTCAGCGGACTTCACGCCGGTTGCTGTCGGTGCAATGGATTCATGATGGCCGCGCACCAGCTCATAGAGACACACCGCAACGGCCTGGCCCAGGTTCATGGAGGCATGGCGCAGGTCGGCATACTCCTGCATGGGGATGGTGAGCAGCCAGCGGCAGTGGCTCAACTCTTCGTTGCTGAGGCCCGTCTTTTCTGACCCGAAAAGCAGCGCGATGCGATTGCTATTTTCCGCAACTTCAGCACGCATCAAATTGGCGGCTTCGGCCAGTGGATGCACCGAATGTTCCAAGCCACGTTCGCCGACGGCGGTTGTGCCAACTACCAGCGTGCAATCGGCCACGGCTTCGGCAACGCTGTTGAAGGATTGAGCCTTCGCCAGCACGGCACCGGCATCCACGGCAGAGCGGGCCTGATCAAACGGTACGGAGTAATCATTTACTACACGCAGCTGATGAAAGCCGAAGTCGTGCATGGCACGTGCTGCGGCGCCGATATTATTAGGGTTACGCGCACGTATCAGCACCACGCAAACTCGGTCCTGCAGGGCAACGCTTTTTGCCGCTCCATCCATCGCTCTATAGTAAGTGGTTTGTCCAATTGCATCCGCTATCCGTCTGCCGTATTCTTGACTGGCAATTCAGCGGAAGCGTAAACTCAGCCTCGCTTTTGAAAATATTTCTCAACACAAACAACCTCAGGATAGCCAGCGTGGACCAAGCAGGAGTTCGTGTGCGTGCCTTCAAGTATTTCCGTTTTGCAGCCGTTGCCAGCATCGGCGTTGCCTTGTTGCATTCACCGATTGTCCTCTCGCAAACGCCCAGCGCGCCGGAGTGGCGCACCAGCAGCTTTGACCCGCAGCGTGACGGCTGGCAGCGCGATGAAACCATCCTGACCCCGGCCAATGTCCACGGCATGAAGCTGTTGTGGAAGCTGAAGACCGACAACGTCACCATGGGCATGCAGTCCTTCCGCGAACCGCTCATCATTCCGGGCCTGCAGACCGCCACCGGCACCAAGACGATTGCGATTCTTGCCGGCAGCGCCGACGACGTCTACGGCATTGATACTGCTTCCGGCAAACTACTGTGGAAGGCGCATCTGAAGTGGTCATCGCCCAAGCCACCCACGCCCGGCATTGACAACGGTTTCATCTGCACCAAGGCACTGACGGCCACGCCAGTGGTTAGCCCCATCAGCAGCGGAGCACGCGTGCTCTACGTGCTGGGTACGGACGGCTACCTGCACACGCTGGACCCTGCGACCGGAACGGAAAGCAAAGCCGTGCAGATGCTGCCGACGATTTACGGCAAGGCCTATGGCCTGAACCTCGACGGCAACATTATCTACACCGTCACCGGCCAGGGCTGCTACGGTGTTCCGAACAAACTCTATGCCGTAGATATCAGCAACGGTGTGGCATTCTCCAATGATGTTCGACAGGGTGGCATCTTCGGCACTGCCGGACCGTCTGTTGGCACTGACGGCACTGCGTATCTTGAAACCGGCGATGGCGGCTACAACGTTGCCAACGGCCAGCTTTCCACCAGCGTGCTGGGATTCACAGCAGCGAACGATGCATTGACGTTGAAGGATTACTACACACCCAGCAATCACGAGTGGCTCACGATCCGCGATCTCGACATGAATGTGACGCCGGTGGTCTTTCCCTACAAGGGACGCGATTTGCTGGTCGGGTCGGGCAAAGAAGGCCGCTACTTTTTGATGGACAGCCAATCGCTGGGTGGCTCAGATCATGAAACGCCGCTCTACCGCACGCCACTCTTCTCCAACAAAAATGTGAACTATGAGCGTGAAGGCACATGGGGCAGTCTGGCCAGTTGGCTTTCCAAAGACGGCACGCGCTGGATTCTCGCGCCTATCGGTGGTGAAGCAGCCATCAAGTTTCCCATCTCCTACGGCCCTGCGCCCGATGGCGGCGTGATTGCCATGAAGATGAAGGAGACCAACGGAAAATTTTCTCTGGATCCGGTCTGGCTCTCGCGCAATATGATGACGGCCGAGCCGCCAGTGGTTGCCAATGGTGTGGTGTATGTTCTGGCGGCGGGCGAATTCGCCGGTCAGGCAGACGACGTCAACGGTGGCCTCTTCAGTTGGCAGCAGCGCGTGGAGAAATCCATACCGGCGGTGCTGTATGCGTTGGATGCCAATACAGGCAAAGTGCTCTTCTCCAGCGGCAATCAGATTAAGTCGTTCCTGCACCAGTCGGGCATCGCAGTTGCCGGCGGGCACGTCATCTTCGGCACATTCGACGGCACCATTTACTGCTACGGTTTGCAGTAGCCGTCGCACCTAAAACTTTTTCGACACGCAATTGAATCGAGGAACCTGGCCAGATGCATAGTGGATGGAAGCAAATTCAATTCCTGCGGAAGACGTTCTGCTTCTCGCTAACCCTTGCGATGCTGTTGCCTGTGGCTGCCCACGCGCAGGCGCGCACCTGGCACCTGATTGACGGCGATCAGGCACACGATAACTGGCAGGTCGGCGAATCGAAAATCACCACGGAGACAGTGCAGAAAAATTTCCAGCTGCTGTGGAAGCTGAAACTGAGCGCGACCGTGCCACCGCAGAATTTCAGCGAGTTTGTATTCACTCCCAGCATGATTACCAGCCGCGGATTTAAAGACAGCGGCGTCATTGGTGATGCCACGCATCTCTACGCGGTGGATTACGCGCTGGGCACGCTGCTCTGGAAAAAAGAATTTGCAGTGACGCCCGCTGCCGGTTGCACACTGCAGAAAATGCAGATTAGTATGGACCCGCCGCGAATCATTCGCTTCGGTGCCACTGCGGCCAAGCCCGTCGCAAAGCCGGCAACTCCCGCACCTGCTGCACCCCCCCCACCCCCCCCGCCAGATGCAGCCCACCGCTGGATTGGCGCACCCACACAGGGCGGAGGCTTTGGTCTGAAGGGAATTTACGCCATCACCAGTGACGGCGTTCTGCATGAACAGAACATGGCCAATGGCCTCGACTATGCACCGTCGGCGAAATTCATTCTGCCAGAGGCAGGTTCCGCATCCGCCATCAACATGAATGAGCGGCTGCTCTACACCGAGACAACCAACGCGTGCGGCAAAGCAGCCAACGCTGTCTGGTCCATCGACCTCAGCTCGTCCGCACATGAAGTGAACAGCCGCCACATGTCCAGCATGGTGCTGCAGGACTCTACCGGCCCGGCAATCGGCCCCGACGGTACCGTGTACGTGGCTGCTGCAATACCTGGCGACGCGCATACCGGCTACACGCACAATGTGATGTCGCTCTCTGCAAAAACGCTTAGCATGTTGGACTACTTTGCTGTACGCGAAACATCGCCGACGGCATGGCTCAACATAAGCCCTGTGCTGATGAATAGCGGCGATACGGAACTGGTGGCCGCAGCCGGCCCGCTGGGTAGCATCGCACTGCTCGATGCGAAATCGCTGGGCGGTACAGACCATTACACACCACTGGCGCAGACAGCCACGTTGGCGACGGAAACCAAAAAAGGCGCGTGGGAAGCATTGGCCAGCTGGCATGACAAGAGCGGTGCGCTGTGGGTGCTGGCATCTATAGCTGGCCCGGTGTCGTCTTCGGTGCAGTTTGCGAAATCAAACGGCTCGGTTTCGCACGGTAGCATCGTCGCCTTCAAGGTGGAGACGGCTTCCGGAAAATTCACACTGACGCCCGAGTGGATCTCGCATGACTTGCTTAATCCCGCGCCGCCGGTCATCGCCAACGGTGTGGTCTTTGCGCTTTCATCCGGCGACGCAACCACGCATGCCGTACTCTTCGCGCTGGACGCGGACACCGGTAAAGAGTTGTACTCGAGCGGCACCGCAGTTGAAAGCTACTCGCATCTTTCGGGACTCTCGGTCGGCGACGGCCACGTCTTTTTCACCACGCATGACAATACGCTCTACTCCTTCGGCATACCGCTGGAGCACTAGAGATTTGTAAGAGAGCAAGAACTTCGCAAAGGGGCCACACGCCATGAAGAACAGATTGCAGATTCAGGAAGCAGTTGAAACCGGCAAAGGCATTTTGCGGCTCGCGCCATGCTGGGTGCCTCGTTCGTTCATGATCCCCGGTCGCCGACTCCGCTTGCATCCCGATGATTTGTACGCTTTCGGCGGACACCGCGGCGGCATCAACGAGCGTTGGTTCTCTTCCACCACAAAGGCGTCAAATGGCCCGCACACGCTGCCCGATGAAGGACTGAGCTATGTTCGTCCGCAGAGCGGCGAGAAATTTCTTTTGCAGGAAGCAGTGGAAGTTGCCGGTGACCTGCTGCTGGGCACCGACGTGATGCAACGTGAAGGCGGCTGGAACCTGCTGTGTAAATTTTTTGACAACATGGGCCCCATACCGCACCACATGCACCAGAGTGATGAGTTCGCCAAACTGGTTGGCCAGAAGGGCAAGCCGGAAGCATATTACTTTCCGCCGCAGTACAACCAGATCCAAAATAACTTCCCGCACACGTACATGGGTCTCGAGCCCGGCACCACCAAGGAAGACATTCGCCGCTGTCTGGAGAAATGGAACCAGGGCGACAACGGCATCATCTTCCACTCGCGCGCGTATCGTTTGGAACCCGGCGCCGGCTGGCAGGTGAATCCTGGCATTCTGCACGCGCCCGGTTCGCTGGTCACCTATGAGCCACAGGTCAACAGCGACGTCTTCGCCATGTTCCAGTCGGAAGTGGAAGGCCGCATCGTTGGTTGGGAGTTGATGACCAAGGACGTGAAACCCGAGTACCACAAGGACCTCGACTACCTCATCAGCATGCTCGACTGGGACGCGAATGTTAACCCCGAGTTCGCCAAGTCGAACAAAACTTTCCCGCGTCCGGTGAAGGCCGTGAATGAGATGGAGTCGGAAGGCTACCGTGAAAATTGGATCACCTACGGCACGCCGTTCTACTCTGCCAAGGAATTGACGGTGCTGCCCGGCCACACGGTGACCATCAAGGATGCGGCCGCGTATGGCGTCATCCTGACGCAGGGACATGGCAGCATGAACGGCCTGCGCGTTTCCACGCCGTCGATGATTCGCTTTGGCCAGATGACCGAGGACGAAGTTTTTGTATGCGCAGGAGCAGCCGCAGAGGGCGTGAAGATTCACAACCCGAGCGATTGCGACCCGCTGGTGCTGCTGAAACATTTCGGTCCGGGCAATCCCGATGCAAAGCCACTGATAAAAAAATAGTCCCGCAATAGAAAGAATCTGGGGAAGGCTATGGTCGCAGAAAATCAACACAAGGCCGCAGCTACACAACATAAGGGCCCGGCCATCCACAACGCCATGTGGCCCGGTCTGGTCGGCAAGGGTGAAGGCTCAGAGCCCTTCATCGCGCTGGAAAAAATGCTCGACCTTACTGCAGCGGCAGAGGTGGACGGCGTGCGTTTCGATGGCGTCGATCTATTTCTCTCTGCGCCGCATACCGACATTGATGCCAACAGCGATGCGCTGAAGCAATTGGCAGATTCCATTGCCAGCCGCAAACTGGTTGTCGGCTCGCTGGTTGCACCCGTCTGGGGACCCACCGGCGGCGGATCTGCTATGGGTTCGCGAGAAGAAGTGGAAAAATTTTTAACGCAGGTGCGCAAAGCCTGTGCCATCGGAAAAAAATTACGCGAGATTGGCATTCGCCGTTATGGCATCGTGAGGATTGATTCCGCCGTTTCACCGTCAGAGTGGGCGAAGGATCCAGTCGGCAATAGCAAGCGCATCGCAGATACATTTCGCGAAGCCTGCATCATCGCGGAGGACCACGGCGAGCGCTTGGCTGCCGAAGGTGAAATCTGCTGGGGCGGCATGCACAGCTGGCGCAGGATGGTTGAGTTGCTGGAGATGGTTGGCCGTCCAGAGACGCTTGGGTTTCAGACAGACATGGCGCACTCGCTGCTATACACGTTGGGTTACAACGCGCCGGAAGACCGCATCCTGCCCGAAAATTTTGATTGGAGCGACAAGCCGGTGTTGATGCAGGCGTTGCGCAAGTTGACCGAGATCG
>CAIZGA010000351.1 GCA_903932385.1 uncultured Acidobacteriota bacterium | reverse complement strand
GTTCGGTTGTTTTTGTGTCCGCATTTTTGTCGCGGGAGGATGTGTCCTTTGGGGTTCTGCCATTTACGTCGCGGACACTGTATCGTCAGGCATTTAAAATGTTGAATGCTCCTTACGGGTGGGGAGATATGTACGGCGAGCAGGATTGCTCGCGGTTTCTGCAGATGATTTTTGCGACTGTGGGCATCACATTGCCGCGTAATTATGGAGACGATTACATCCGCCAGTTTGACACAACGTATCAGCAGTTGGCACGAAAATATCATGTTCCGCTGGAACCATTTTTACTTCGCAATGTGTATGGTGTGCCCGGCAGCATGCAGGAAGATGGCATCCACGCAACCGCCAAGGGCAACGCACAGGTGGCGCGCAATCTGCTGCCGTTGATACTTCCCTATCTGAAGAAATAACTTCAGCCCAGCACAATCATCGGCTGAATCAATGTGCCTGCCATGCGGCGACCAATAGCCAGCAAATCGCGCTGGCTGGTAAAAATTTTAATCTTCTCTGCGGATGAAAATTCCGGCAGGTTGACTGCCATACCATTGCGCAGTCGGACGGCAGTTTGCTCATCCACCGTGACGCAAGGCATCTCTGGCAGCAGCGTTCGCGGATGCGGCATGGCATCCATCACTCGGCCTTCGGCGGCGAGCGATTCCATTGCATCCAGAGTAACGGCCTGCTGCAATGAGAAGACGCCGGCGCGGATACGACGCAGACTGGCAAGATGTGCGCCGCAACCAGCGAGTCGTCCCAGTTCATGCGCGACAGATCGCACATAGCCGCCAGCAGAAATTGCCATGGAAAAGCTAGCAACATTATTCTCCAGCGAGAGTAATTCAAATTTCCCAATCACAATGCGCGCGGTTTTTAATTCCACTGGCTTCCCGGCACGCGCCAGTCGATGTGCTGGCGTTCCATCAATCTTTTTTGCGGAGTAGGCAGGCGGCATCTGCTGGCTCTCGCCAAGAAATCCAGCGGCCAGCGATTGTAATTCTTGCAATGTGCTATTCAGTTGTTGTGGATTGCTGGTAGGAGATCCCTCGGCGTCATACGTATCGGTAGAAAAGCCGAAACTAATCTCGCCTGTGTATTCTTTTTCGGCTTGTCCGAAGAATTGTGCCAGCCGTGTATATCGGCCCAGCAGTAGAGGCAATACGCCGGTTGCCATCGGGTCCAGCGTGCCCAGATGTCCGACGGATTTTTCACCGGTGGCGCGACGCACGCGATACACAACGTCGTGCGAGGTCATCCCCGCGGGTTTATCCAGCACCAGTAATCCGTTCATCGTATGAACAGGGTAACTGATTGCCTCAACCTTGTTGTAAGCTTAGCTGCCGGAGCCGTTACGTCGCACCAGACTTAGAAACTCGTTGCGTGTCTGCTGCTCGCTACGGAAGACACCGCGCATCGCTGAAGTGACTGTGCTCGATCCCTGCTTCTCCACGCCGCGCATCATCATGCACATATGCTCGGCTTCAATCACAACGCCAACGCCTTGCGGAGCCACTGCTTCTTCAATCGCATCGGCCACTTCGCGAGTCAGGCGTTCCTGCACCTGCAGGCGGCGCGCGAAAACATCCACCAGCCGTGGAATCTTGCTGAGGCCGATGACGCGGCCATTGGGAATGTAAGCGACATGGGCGCGCCCGAAGAACGGCAGCATGTGATGTTCGCACATCGAGTAAAACTCAATGTCCTTCACAATCACCATCTCGTCGTAATCCACTTTGAAAAGCGCCCCACGAAGAATTCGTGCCGGATCCATGGCATAGCCACTGGTCAAGAAGGCATTGGCTTTTTCCATGCGCTCGGGAGTACGCTTCAGTCCGTCGCGCTCCGGGTCTTCACCGATGCGCAGCAGCAATTCGCGGTAGAGGTCCTGTGTGGAGAATACAGACAAGTCCCTTGGCGGAGTTTGCTCTGCTGACTTCGCAGCTTCATTCTCCGGCAATACCAATGTGGGCTTGGTAATGGTTGCCTGGTGGGCCATGATTGCTCCTTATGCGCTCAGCTACAGAATACCTGTAATGCCGTCTAACCGGCATATTCAAATGAATTATTGCCTGTCTCTTCCACCCGCACCCGCTCCAGATGCGCATGGCTGAATCCACTTTGGAACCGACGGAAAATCTCTATGGTTAGATTCTCTGTTGTGGGCACAAGATTCGCAAAACACTTCAAGGTGTTCAAATTCATATGGTCAAAAGCATCCAGCAAATTTGTTCGCGCAAACATATCCAGGTCCGCCAGATTGCAAACCATGCCAGTGGCCGGGTCCACCTCACCACACAGCGTCACTTCCGCCACATAGTTGTGCCCATGCCCATGCGGATTATTGCACTTGCCGTAGACCACACGGTTTTTCTCGGCAGAGAATGCGTCGTTGTTTAGACGGTGCGATGCGCTAAAGTGATAGCGCCGCGTCAGGTAGGCCTTCATGTTTACGCTTCTCCGTAATAGTCGGCGAACAGGTCTGGCATTTCATACACGCGAACGCGATGCAACCGCGCACCCGGCACTTTGCCATCCAACCGCTTCCATACTTCAATCGCGATGTTTTCCGTGGTAGGCACCAGTGTCGCAAACTCTGGCACTTCAAGGTTCAGGTGGCGATGGTCATACACGCTGACCACTTCACGTTCCAGAATTTCCTTCAGCGCCTTCAGGTCTACGACGAAACCGGTATCTGCATCCACATCGCCGGCCACTGTCACTTCCAGCGTGTAATTGTGTCCGTGTCCGTTGCGATTGGCGCACTTGCCAAAAACACACACGTTCTCTTCCTCGCTCCACGCGGGGTTCCAATAGTAATGGGATGCAGAAAATTCCGCTTTGCGTGTTAACAGAACCATGCTTACTCCATAGTTAGATGCAAGAACATACACCGTGAAGCAATTATTTCTTGACCGGGTAGCTTCTGCCCTTCCAGCCTACTCGTTTGCCGAATGCGTGACGAGTCCAACTGCGCCACAGCAGCCAGGTGAAGATGGGAATTCCAAGCGGCGAGATGGCACAATCCATGAATGAAAAATTCGACTTGGCAATTCGCGTGTAGACCCGCAACAACGTACGCAGCCAGAGCACCGCAAGTATCACCGGTGCCCACCAATAGGCGGCCATTCCATAGAGGTATACCCACAGAGTTAGCAATGGCAATCCAATCAACAGAGCCAAATCCAGCCATCGCCACGCCGCCAGCGCTAACGGTTGAGGAAACAGCAGAGCCAGATTTTTTGTCCAACCTTCGACCATTTGTCCAAAGCTACGGTACATCCGTGCAGAGACGGCATCCGCCGCGTAACGGAAACGAATATTTCGGCCATGTTTCTCAAGAGAGCCTGTTGCATCCAATTTGCGCGAGCGCTTGATATTCCACGCTAGGTCTACGTCTTCAAGTACAGAGTCAGCCACAGCCTTATGCCCACCCGCCGAGAAATAACTTTCGTGCTCCACCAGCAGAAACTGTCCGTTGGCGGCAGCAATGCGTTTGTTAGGATCAGAAATTTCTTTGGGACGATAGACCAGCGCAAGTTCGCTGAAGATAAGCGGCATCACCATGCGCTGTAACAAACCGCTCACCTGCTGGCGCGGCGAATAACTCAGCAATGAGGCGTCATATTTTTTCGCCTCATGCAACGCACGAGAAAGATTCCCGGGCTCATGAATCGTGTCGGCATCGGTAAACAGCAGCCACTTTCCACGCGAGGCCTGCGCCGCCAACCACACGGCGTGGTTCTTACCAGTCCAACCAGCAGGCAACTCCGGCGCATCCATCACGGTGACTCCATCGAAGGAAGCCGCAATCTCGCGCGTTGTATCGGTAGAGCCGTCGTTGACCACAATCAACTCCCACTCGCTGCCCAGCGCGAAGCCGTCGCAGCTCTGCGCCACCAGTGAAGTAAGGCATCCCTGCAGGCAGTCCTGCTCATTCCTCGCGGGAACAATGACGCTGAGTTCGAGTTGGTTCGTGTTCTGCATAGATTCAATCGCACTGTAACAATCAAAAAATCACTGCCTACAACTCACGGATTCTAGCATTCCCGGAAATATTTGTTTTCTATCCGCCGAACTGGAAGTATGTACCGTCAACGCGACAAAATGGGATAATTAGAATGAAAATCATGAAGATGTCCTCAAAGTTTTTCGCGATTCAGATTGCTGCCCTGCTGGCCCTGCTGCTCTCTGCCACCGGTTGCAATTACACCAACCATCCTGCGTTGATTGGTTCAGCCGCGCCTGATTTCACCGTGAACGATCCCTCAAACCCCGTGCATCTGGCCAACTACCGCGGCAAAGTTGTGCTGGTAAATTTCTGGGCCAGTTGGTGCGGTCCCTGCGTGGAAGAGTGGCCCAGCATGGTTGCGTTGCAGGAGCGTATGCCGCAGATCACCATTCTGGCCATCGACCAGGACGACAATATTTCCGACTACACTGGATTTCTTGAGACGCATCCGCCGGGTAAGATGGTACTCTCGCGCGATGCCGGCTTCCACGCCGCAGACCTCTACGGCACGCATCAGTTTCCAGAAACATTTGTAGTGGACCGCAACGGCATTGTCCGTCGCAAATTCATCGGCGCGCAGGACTGGAGTTCGCCGGAGATTCTCGACTTCCTCAGCAAACTCTAACCGCTCCACGCAATCGCAGACTGCTATCATTTCAATACGCATGACCACAGTTGACGCCATTTACCAATACTCCTCCCGCCCCACAGAAGCCACGCTGGTTGCCATCGGCAATCTGCGCGAGGTATACGGCATTCGCGGCGTTCGCTTTGATGAGACTGCCAACACGGTTCGCGTGGAGTATGACGCCACGCGGCTGAACGAGTCCACCGTACACCAGTTGCTGCGCCGCACCGGCCTGCAGATTGGCGAAGCAGAAACACTCGCTTTCCCGCCACCACCGCCGCCGGAACCCGTCACCACATAGTTGCTGCCTGACTCACTTTGCTGTGACCGTCAGACGCGAATTGCAACAACCGTGCGAAATTGATATTCTCAAAAGGTTGCAGTCAAGCGCCCGTAGCTCAGTTGGATAGAGCGAATGGCTACGAACCATTAGGTCGGGAGTTCGAATCTCTCCGGGCGCACCATAAAAT
>CAIZGA010000350.1 GCA_903932385.1 uncultured Acidobacteriota bacterium | reverse complement strand
GTTCGGTGCACTCCAGCTTGCTGCCCTTCGGCAACCGAATCGGCTGCTCCAGGTTGTACCAGAGCTGCCAACGCCAGTTGTAATGCGGCACGTTCAGCACCACTTTGGTTTCGCCATTGGGATAAACAATCCGGTACTGCGCATCTTTACCGCGCATATGCATGTGCGGATGCATGCCCAGCAGCGTCACATCCTGCGGAATGTAATACGAAGCATCCACGCGGAAGTTTGGATCACCCGGCGGAATTTTGAAAGTTTCATTTCCCGCGGAAAGCGTCATCGTCCGCTCGGCCGGCGGCTGCTTCGCCAGCACCAGACCCAACCGCGCCTGGTCCTGCGTGGCCTTGCCTTCAGGCATGTAGTGCAGTTCCAGCACAATGTCAGAGCCAGCCGGAATCAGCTTCGCCTGTCCTGGCTTGAACATGTCCGGTGGCTGCCCCGGCGCATATCCCACCAGCCAGTCCGTCGGCACATCATCCTTCGGGGCCTTCGCATCCGTCTTCGAGGGCGGCGCTTCAAAGAATGTGTTCTTCGGCTGGTCCTTGAAATAATTCGACCCCGGCGCACGCACGTAAGCCACAATGTGATGCACTACGCTGCGGTCGGTCGGCGCTGCTTCCACATCCTGCACCCAGGTGTCTTTCGTGAACCCCGTCGGCAGAATCACATATTGATACTCCATAATTCCCTTCGCCGGCACCTGTATCGGCTTCGGAATCTGGAAAATTAAATCCGGCTTGGGAATCGTCCATCCTTCGTCAAAGTGCCGCGGCGGCGGCAAATCTTTCGGATCGCCCTTCGGCGCGCCGGCATCAATCCAACTCACAATCCTGTCAATCTCATCCTGCGTCAGCCGCCGATTGTTCTCAAAATGCTCCGTCGTTCCGTCTTCATACCACGGCGGCATCTGGCGCGACTGCACCATATACTTGATCTCCTCGGTCCAATCCTTCGCGCTCTCGTAGGTCATCAGCGAAAACGGCGTGCCCTCGCCCGGCCGGTGGCAGCCCTGGCAATGCTGCTGCACAATCGGCGCAATGTCTTTGGTAAACGTCATGTTCTCGTAGCGGTGGACCACCTCTGCCGTCGTCATCGGCTTCTGTGCAGGCGCGGCAGTGTGCGGCATGTCGGCCATCTGGCCCAACAGCGCGGCAGTGAACGTGACTTCAACGGCAATAACCAGCAACATGCGTTTCATGGCGATATATTCCTTGCGTGGGATGTCTTGGAATCTAGTGCCGATGCTTCAACTGGCATCTGTACATTTCTGGCCCGGTTTGACGGAGTAATTCTGCGTGCTTAGAATTTGCATTCAAGTATCCCAGAATTTGAATTCAAGTATCAATGAACCAATAGAGACAGCGCAATCTATTTGTTGCCCCGCCCGAAATTACGCCAATTAACGGAGACTCCCTTGAAGGCCATCTATAGGTTCGCTGTCCTGCTCACCCTCCTCGCCGCAGCCGCCGCCTGCCCGGCCCAAATGCCCGACTTTTACAAGTCCGCCAACCGCGTCGTCTGGCTGGTGCAGGAGATTGACCGCGTTCGCCCCGCCTGGGAAGCCCTCGGCCTCACAGACATTCACGAGTATCCCAACGTCAGCATGTCCGGCAACTATCACGGCGCTGCCAACAAAATCATCGCCTGGGAAATTACCGGCTATCTCGGCAACCTGACTGTGGAGATGGTGCAGCCCGCCGAAGGCCAGCTGAATGCCTTCAATGATTTTCTCGGCCATCACGGCGACGGCATCTTTTCCATCGTGCATGAAGTCCACAGCCGCGCACAGATGGACACGGAGATTCGCCGCATGCAGTCACTCGGCGTCGGCGTGCTGCAGCAATTCACCGTCACCCGCGACGGCGTCCCCGTCACCTACACCTTCTTCGACACGGAACCACAGGGGAAATTTGTCCTCGGCCTCGTCTACGCACCCGGCGGCATGCCCGCCCCGCTACCCGGCAAAATGGTCACGCATCTCGCCCCGGTTGTGAATGACGCAGCTTCCGTCTCGGCCTTCTGGAGCAAGCTCGGCTTCCCCGCCTTCAGCATGGAACACGCCACACCGCGGCCCGACTCACGCTATCGTGGCCAGCCGCTCTCGCTTTCTTTTGAAGTCGGCTACCAGCATTACGACCAGTTCAGTTATGAGTGGATTGTTCCGCCCACAACTCCGCCCAACATCTATGCCGACTTTCTCCGCAAGCATCACGAAGGCATCCAGCACATCGGCATCCCGGTGGATGATTTGCAGAAATCCGCAGCCGCGTATGAAAAGCTCGGCTACCACATTCATCAGTCCGGCGCGTGGGGCAACGTCGGCCAGAAAAACTCCGGCCAGTACGACTACATGGACACGGACACACACGGATACCACGGACACTCACGGGAACACGGACACACACAAGACAGACACACAC
>CAIZGA010000349.1 GCA_903932385.1 uncultured Acidobacteriota bacterium | reverse complement strand
TGGTGCCCGCGCCGATATCGAGAATGCAGACGCCGAGTTCGCGTTCATCGGCGGAGAGTACGGCCTCTGCTGCAGCGATGCCTTCGTAGACCGTGTCCTCTACTTCCAGCCCGGCCTTGTTGGCGCAGGTGATGATGCTCTGCATGGCCGCGCCGGAGCAGGTGTTGAGGTGCAGGCGAACTTCAAGCTCGCTGCCCACCATGCCCAGCGGATCGTAAATGCCGGACTGGCCGTCGAGAATAAATTCCTGCGTCAGTTGATGCAGCACTTCGCGGTCCTGCGGAATCTGTATGGTGCGGGCGGAGTCTGTGGCGGAGCGAAGTTCCTCGCGCGTAATCTCCCGCATGCGGCTGCCCAGGCGAATGCCGCCGTGGCAGTTGATGCCGCGCACGTGCATGCCGCCGACGCCGATGACGCAGCTTTCAATGTCGGCGTGCGCGATGCGTTCGGCTGCGAGTGCAGCGAAGTTGATGGCGTCGGTCGCGGCCTTCAAATCGGTGATGGTGCCGCGGCGCGTACCCGCTGCCGCCTGCACTCCGTGGCCGCGATAGCGCAGCAGGCCGTCGGCCACTTCTGCCACCAGCACGCAGATTTTCTGGCTGCCCGCGTCGAGCACGGTAATCAGACCGGCGTGGTCACGTGCGGAGTTGCGGCTCATTCCGCACCTCCTGAGAAACCGCTGGTGACCGGAGCGGGAACAAATTTGTGCGGCTTGTTACCGGAGGTAATGGACGGCAGCACCATGGGCGCATCGTCATTATTGTGTTTTGTTTTCGCAGGCGCGTGCGATTGCGGCTTTGATGGCGCGTGTGCGGTCTTCGCAGCGGGTGCATGTTTGGCTGCGGGTTTTGGCGCAGGCTTCTTCGCAGCCGTTTTGCTGGCGACTGTTCTGGCTGCCGGTGTTCTAGCGGAAGTCGGCTTGGGTGCAGAAGTTTTTGCTGCACTGCTTGCAGCGGCGTTTCTCTGGTTCGTCGATGCAGCGGCCGTTCCCCTTGTCGGCGGATTCGTTCTTGCAATGGCCGGTGGGTTTGCTTTTGCAGGCGCAGGCCTGGCTGCCACAGGCGGAGGCGCTTGCGGTGCGGACTTTGCATTCGCGGCCAACGGAATTGCTGCTGAGTGCTTGCCGGGTTTATTCTGCGCAACCGTCTGTACCGGAGCCGTTGGTGCCGGAGACACCTGTGCGGGAGCCGGCGGATTCTTTACCGGCGGTGCCTGTGTTTTGGCGACGGGCGTTTGCGCTACTGGTTTCTGTGCAGCAACATTCTGCGGAGCGGGCTTCTGCGCTTCCGCTTTTTGCGGTGCAACTACAGGTGCTGGCGTCGGCGGTGCAGACTGTGGTGCAGCCGGCGGCGTAATAGCTGCGGCTTCCGGCGATGCACCGGTTTGCATGTCGAGCACAACCTGATGGTCATAGCGCATGTCCGCCGATGCGAGGTGCGGATACATTTCGCGCCACTCAGGCAGGTGCTGCTCAAAACTTTGGAAGCGGGCGAGGTAGCTTGCATTGCCGAAGTGCACCAGCACATCCATACCGTCTTCGGGGATGAGCGCCTTCACATCTTCAGGGTCGGTCAGGTCCACTTCGCTCAACTTGCGCGAGAGTGGCGGGCCGGCAGAATCAATCTCCGCAACAAAGCGGTTGTAGATGGCCATGCGCGCGGCACGGGTGGAAAGCGGCAGATCGGGCGTCATGCCGATGACCACCGGCAGCGACATGGCTGCGGGTTCGGCATCCTGCGGCATCGGCATCAACACACCGTTTGCATCCACCAGACCAATGCTGCTTCCGTCGCGCGTGAAGGCGACCGGCTTGCGTTCGGCAATGGTGACGCGCAGACGATTGGGCAGCAGACGCATCACCGTGGCGTGTTCCACCCAGGGGATGGACTCGAGCGCGGAGCGGCGATCGCTGAGCGGAATGGTGAAGACGTTGTGACCAACATCGTGCGAGAAAATTTCCATCAACTGCGTGTGCGAGACGTGCTGCTCTCCTGCAAGATGAATGGCCTCGGGCGTGGCGAGACGGAAGTGGTCGTCATGCAGCAGGTAGTGGCCAATGCCGACTGCAAGCGCGGCGATGGCAGAGAGAGCGACCAGCATGCCGAAGGCGATGGCAATTTTTCCTCCGATGGTTTGCGGCAGGCGACCGCGACGCACGGCCACGGGACGCGAGGTACGCAGGAACTGGCTCTCTTCGGGATCGTCCTGCGTGGGGATGCGAGCGGCGGAGTCAAAATCATCGCGCATGCGACGCGGACGTTCCGGCGCGGCCACTCGATCTGGATTGGAAGAGGGGAGATGTTGCGGGCGATAGTACTCCGGCGACGCAGAAGTGGATCCTTCTGCATCGGGGTAACTGCCCTCGAACCCATCCTCGGCGTTAAAATCATCGCCGTAGTCAGGACCGGGGAGCAGCTCCAGACGGGCCGCAGCCCTCTGGGAATAGCGGTCGCTTTTTCGCACGCCTGAGCAAGGCCGCGAGAATCGCCACCTTCAATATACCGCGCAAGCGAATGAAAATACACGCAAAGTTACTGTGGGAAAAGGGACAGACGTACCTGAATCGACACTGACGAGTTGCGCGTGCAACCGAGTGGGGTGGCGTTCTGCGTTCAGACTTTTTGAATCACCAAGCCGGAGTAACGGGCTAGCAGCCGCGCCAGCTTGACCGGGCGAAAAAATACGTAGGATGAAAATTCCGCCGAGCTGCCGTCCTTGCCGGTGATGACGAAGTAGACCACGTTCACATTCCGCTGTCGGCGGATGGAGACAATCTGGTCCCATGCGAGCGACAACGTACCTGGCGTTGATTTCGGACCAAAGCGGAACTCAACCCCCTGAGGCGTGAGCACGGCCTGGTTGTATCGCATCCTGCCGGCGATGGCCCAGAGCGATGGACACATCAGGCCGAAGCAGAAGGTGCCGAAGAGCCAGCCGAAGCAGTTAATGGCATGCGTAAAGTTCAATGAGTGCAACGGAAATAATTCCGTCATGGCCAGGATGAACATGCAGCCGGCAAGAAAAATCGCAGCCAGGCTGCCCACATTCACAAACGCCACCAGTAACCAGTGGTTGCGGAAGTGGATGGGGTGCTGGATGGAGTTGTACATCGCCGTCGCTTGCATGGCATCCATCATTCAGCACCCACAAAATCGCACAGGGTGAACTTGCTGCGCGGAACTATTTAACATTTTCCTGCAGCGTCCAGTTTCCTGTGCCGTTGCCATTCGGGTTGGCGTTGATGTTGTTGGTCTGGATGCGGTCGCCGGACTCATTCACCCAAGTGTAGTTGTAGAGATTGGAATCTTTGCTGATGACGCCGGTGTTCGGGTCAATGCGCTTCTGCTGGTCCAGCGCGTAATCGCACCAGTCATCGGCCTGATGCTGGCGTGCGGCGGCACCGGCTGCAGTTCGCGCCATGGAGGCATCGGTGCTTGCCTGCATTGAGGCCATGAAGTCATCATGCTGCTGCTGGCGCATCTGCTGCGCCTGATTGAAGGCACTGGCTTCCGCTGCGCGCTGACGGCCACCGGCTTCAAGCGCATTCAGGATGTTGTTGGTGGAACGCTCTCCCATGGCCTTCAACTGCGAAACAATCTGCGAACTCCAGCGCTGACTCCACTGCTGATTGATGACCAACGTCTTGGCGATGGGCGAGTAAATATCGTCAGAGAATTTTCCCTGCGGAGCCCAGTAGCGACCCACGTAGGCATTGCAGGTGTGCTGGCGGCCCAGCATCAACACGTCATTGGCCATGCAGCCGACCGATACCACCAGCCGCTCCTCAATCACAATGTTGTTGATGTTGTAGCGCACGCGCGCGCCGGCCATGTCTCCGGTGAGCGTGACGGTCGGCGTGCTGTGCGAGGAAAGCGTGTTCACAAACTGATCGCGGCCCGGCGGAACCTCATCCCGCACATGTTCCACCTTCAGCACACCTTCCATGTACTTCAACACTTCGGCTGCAGACATCTCCCGCTTGTAGGGCAGGCAGTCGGAGCCAACCTTCGGCGTATAGCGTGGGCTGTCGGACCATGCCCAGTCCAGCCGTGGCAGGTTCTTGATGCCGTAGAGACCATCGGGGCTCATCATGCGGAAAACAGGAAATGGACCGGCGGAGCAACTGGTGCCCTGAATCACCGCGCCGTCAAAAAGCCACTTGGCGGGAATGCTCATCGTGTAGGCGGTCATGTTCAGGATCGGGTCGGTGATGCTGACGCTGCGTGTGGCACCGCTGGGAATGTCGGCCTCGCTGCCGATGCTCTGCGACCCGCCAGCGGACGATGATTTATGGCAGCCCGAAGCCGTGAAGAACACTGCAACCGCACATGCCAGAACCACAATATTTTTCCGCATCGTTCTACCTGCCCCTGGGAAGGATGTGCTGCAAACTGACGAAGATTGCCCGCACGGACACACCCGGGCTGCAGCAATCCTCTGGAATACTTTGGCGCTGAAATCTGCAGATAAATATACGGGAAAGTTTGCACAGCAGAAAAATATCTGTGGCGATTACAGGGCGAGTGCGTCGAGCAGAAGCTGGCCGGCCTGCGAAACATTGCCGGCACCGAGCGTGAGAATCACATCGCCATCTTTTGCAACGGCTGCGATTTTTTCTACCGCTGCCGGAATGCTCTCCGCGTACCAGGCATCGGTCCGCCCGCCGGTTTGTGTGTTGTTGACGCGCATGGCGGCGACCAGCGAAGGCGAATCAATCCCGGGGATGGGCGTTTCGCTGGCGGCGTAAATATCCACGACGGCAACCGAGTCGGCATCCTCAAAAGCTGTGGCAAAATCGGCGAGCAGGTCGCGCGTGCGGGTGTAGCGGTGCGGCTGGAAGAGAACATGCACGCGGCCGTATCCGCATTCGCGGGCGGCGCGCAGGGTCGCGCGAATCTCTGTGGGGTGGTGGCCGTAATCGTCCACCACGGCAACTCCACGTACGTTGCCTTTGTGTTGGAAGCGGCGATCGACTCCGCGAAAACCGGCGAGCGCTTCTGCAATGATGTGCGGCTTTACTTCCAACTGCATACCAATGGCCACTGCAGCGGTTGCGTTGAGGATGTTGTGGCGGCCCGGCACATGCAGCGTAAATTTCCCCAGCGATGCGCCGCGATAATGCACGGCGAATTGCGAGAGACTCCCCGGTGCCGCATCCATCCACTCCACGCGGAACTCGGCATCTTCACTCGCTCCGTAGGTGTGAATGCGGCGATGCACCCGAGGCAGAATGCCGCGCAGCAGCAGGTTGTCCACGCAGGCCGTGGTGGCTCCGTAGAACGGCACGCGGTCCATGAAGCCGACAAAGGCATCTTCCACATCGGCCATGTCTCGGTAGCAGTCCATGTGCTCGCGGTCCAGATTGGTAACTACGGCAAGAATCGGCGAGAGCTTGAGAAATGTGCGATCACTTTCATCGGCCTCGGCCACAAGATATTGCGAGTTGCCGTGACGTGCATTGGATCCGAGCGCGTTGACGCGGCCGCCGACAACAACGGTCGGGTCGAGCCCGCCAGCGGCCAGCACGGCGGCAATCATTGAGGTGGTGGTGGTTTTGCCGTGCATGCCGGCGACAGCGATGCCGTAACG
>CAIZGA010000348.1 GCA_903932385.1 uncultured Acidobacteriota bacterium | reverse complement strand
TGCGCCTGCAAAATACAAGTTGGCGCATAGTTATGCCCGTAGACGGTCAGGTTGCATGGATACGTCACCGTCAACTCCGCGTTCTTTCCCTGCACAAGGTTTCCTGCTGCTCCGGTGGTTGAGCTGGAGCTGCTGCAGCTTGTGCCGCTGTACGTGGTTCCATTCAGGTTGTAGGCAAATGTCAGGTTGGCCGTACTCAGGTTCGGGCCTGCGGCTTCCACCGCTGCCACTGCAGTTGCACAGGGGTCCAGCGTGTTGCCGCGGCTGATGGCCAGTGCACGCGCCCCGTTGTTGGTCGCTTCAGTCAGCACCAGGTAGTTGTTGATGGCGATGCTGAAAGAGAAAACTCCAGTCAACAACAGCATGAGTGCAGGCATCTCCAGGGCAAACTCCACCATGGCTCCGCCTTCTTCACCCTTGTGGCGAATACGACGCGCCACTGCAAGAATCTGATTGAGCGTATCGCTGAATGTTTTATGTTTCTTCATCGTGTTGCCTCTTGTTCCAAGCATCTAGATGCCGCGTGTAGACTTTGTGTTTTTATCGGCTGCTGCCTGAAAACTCTGCATTCTGGTTGCGATATTTTTACCCAGCATGCATGCCCGTGTTGACAGCCGCTTACACCAACACGCATTTGAATTTATATGCCGATAGGCGGCTGCTGAATCTAGCACTTTCATGCGGTGCGCTGCTACTTCTGTGGGATTCGCAGCTATTTTGCCTGCAGCAGATACGGCTCTAAAAACTTTTCCATCTCTGCGCGGCTGGCGCCCATGCCCTGGTTGCTGATCTTGTCGCGCCCTTTGCGTTCAATAAAAAAGAACGCCAGACCAACGCCTTCGTTGCAATGCACCACCATCGATTGAACCGTGATCACGCGACCGGTAATGTCTTTGCCGGCAAGCCGGTCTTTGCTCACGTCTTTCTGCTGCACCACCAGGCGAACCAGCGTTCCCGGATACCAATGCTCAGCGGTATTCAAAAACAATCCACTCATGCTGATGTCGCGAATGGTGCAAGGTTCGGAGTGCCCGCCGGTCCAGAAATACGCAACCAAATCAGCGCCCGAGTAACGCTGCGCCCGGCGACGCTCTTTTGAAAACAACTTCGATAGCAGGCTGCCAAGCCAGCTCATAGGTGATTCCTTTATGCCCCGACGGGTACTGCGAACGCTGGCGTACGCACCGGCTGGTGGGCCACACGGCTCAACCGTTCTTCCATCTCTTCTGCAATGCAGATGACCATCTGATCGCCGGGCTGCGTCTGCGATTCGTATATCGAATGCGGCGGCAAGGCCAGCACGCTGGAAGCATCCGAGCGCATCGGTCCGATGCGGAATGTCGGGAAGGATTCCACCACATGCACCACGCGGTTGTTGGCGTCGAGATAAATCAGGTCCAGCGGAAAGCAAACGCCCACGGTGTGAATGCCGCGCGACGGCACCAACCAGAGCCCCTCATCAAAGCCCAGCTTCAGCTTGCCGATGAGCCCCTTCAGCCGCGCGAAAATCGTCATTGCAGGGTCTACGCCCATGCTCAGGAAGCTTTCGCTCGTCTGGTTGTATACACAATATTTTTTCTGTTTCATAACGTACATCCAAAATGAGGATTTTTAAAAATTACAGTGCTGCATCTTCAATGACTGCAGGCAGGCGTGTGTTCACAACGCATGCCCGCAGCTCGGGCCTATGAATGCCAACGCGGTTTACTTCACGCGCGTGCGGCGACGCTGGATCAGAATGAACAGAATAATGACTACCATAATGCCGCTGCCGATTTGGATCATCAATGTTGAATTCATGTCGATTCTCCTTTCTCTATTGGTTTAGAAACTGATGGAACGACTCCGACATGAGTATAGCCGCCGGGCCAAGGGTTACAAGAAAAAGTGATGGAAAAATAAACAGCACCAGCGGGAAGATGAGTTTGATGGTCGTCTTCGCTGCCGCCTCTTCCACGGCCTGCACACGCTGCGTGCGCATGGTGTCAGAGTGGACACGCAGCGTCTTCGCAACGCTGGTGCCGAACTGTTCCGACTGGGCGAGAATCGCAACCAGGTTGCGGATGCTGTCCACTCCGGTGCGCTCCTCAAGATTCTTCCACGCTTCAGAACGCGGCCGACCGGCACGCTGTTCCAGCACCACCATGGTGAGTTCGTCGCTGATGGCCGGATGCGTTTCCGCCAACTCTTCCGCTGTGCGCGCCGTGGCCTGGTCCAGGCTGAGACCGGCCTCAATGCAGATCACCAGCAGGTCCAGCACATCGGGCAGAGCCAGACGTATGCTCTTCTGCCGCTTGGTAATAAAGTGGCCCAGCAGAAAATCGGGGCCAAGAAAGCCCAGCGCCAGTGCCGCTGTATAGACAAAGAACGGGCTCTGATCCCC
>CAIZGA010000347.1 GCA_903932385.1 uncultured Acidobacteriota bacterium | reverse complement strand
CGGCCTGCGCTGTGCCATGTCCGACGGTGTTGATCTCGTCTCCGACCATTACTATCCCGCCGCGCCCGGCCCGCAACCTACGCTGCTCATGCGCCAGCCCTACGGCCGCGATATCGCCTCCACCGTTGTCTACGCGCACCCGGTTTGGTTTGCGCGCAACGGCTATCACGTCGTCATTCAGGATGTACGCGGTCGCGGCGACTCCGGCGGCGATTTTTATCCCTTCCGCCACGAAGCCCGCGACGGTGCGGAAACCATCGCCTGGCTGCATTCGCATCCCCGCTGCAATGGCCGCATCGGCATGTATGGATTCAGTTATCAGGGTGCCACGCAATTTCTCGCCGCATCGCTCGCACCGGATGGTCTGCAGTGCATCGCCCCCGGCATGGCCGCGCATGATTTATTCCGCGGCTGGTTTTACATGAACGGCGCGCTGCGTCTCTCCAGTGCTCTCGGCTGGGGTTTGCAAATGCTAAAGGCCGACGCGCGTCGTCTGCAGTTGCGCGAAGCCAGTGACGCTCTCGAATCCGCTTGGCGCAATCTCCCCGCGCAACCGCATCACACGCCCTACGGCGCACATCCTGCCATCCAGCACCCAGCGCTACCCGGCTACGTTCGCGACTGGATCAGCAACAACGCTCCCGGAGATTTCTGGTCCGCGCAGGACATCAGCGAGTCCGTCGCAAATATCAACGTGCCCGCGCTGCACATCTCCGGATGGTATGACACCTATCTCCACGGCACCATCGCCGCTTGGCGAGCCCTGCGCGAACACGCCGCAACGCCGCACGCTCGTCGTCATCAATATCTTCTCGCCGGCCCCTGGGTCCACATTCCCTGGGGAGACACCGTCGCCGATCAGAATCTCGGCCCGCGCGCATTGTTTGACACTGACCTGCTTCTGCTCCGCTGGTTCGATCACTGGCTAAAAGACGCCGACTGCTTCACCGGCCAGCCGCTCGTCCGCCATTTTTCTTTGGGAGAAAATCTCTGGCACGGCGCGGAAGATGTTCCCACCACCGAACACTCCAGCACGCTCACTTTTTTTCTGTCCAGCGAAGGCCGCGCCAACTCCCGCAAAGGCGACGGCACGCTCTCTTCCTCGCCGCCGGAGGAAAATTCTCCGCGGGATGTATTCGTGTATGACCCGGAAGTTCCCGTGCTCTCGCCATCCGTCCCCGGCCCCACCAGTCAGTCCGCGCTTGAACTCGGCAACAATCTTCTGGTCTACACTTCTGCGCCTTTCGCGCGTCGCACACACATCTTCGGCAGCCCGCGCATCTCGCTGCATGCAACCACCTCCGCACCCTTCGCGGACTTTACCGCCAAGCTCGTGCGCGTCACTCGTCAGGGCCGCGCAGAATTTCTCTGCATCGGCATCGCGCGCTCCACGTATTTATTTGCAGAAAAATATTCCGCCGATGCAATCCATCATTGGCAATTCGACCTCGAACCCACTTCCGTCGTCTTTGCGCCCGGCGATTCGCTCCGTCTTGAAATTGCCGGCTGCGCCTTCCCGCTCTTCGATCGCAACCCCTCCACAGCCGTGCATCCCGCGCAAATGGATTCGTGGAACTGGTCCCGCTCCACCCACGCCGTGCTGCATGACGCGGCCCATCCCTCCACCCTCCACCTGCCGTTGGCGGAGGCAGAATGAGCGATCTGCGGACCATCCCTCACATCAGCTGCAACGCCATCGCCAAGCGCTACGGCAGCCAGACCATTCTCGACAACATCTCACTGGAGATTCCCAAGGGGGAATTTGTTTCGCTCATCGGCCCCTCCGGCTGCGGCAAATCCACGTTGTTGAAATGCATCTCCGGCCTGCTTCCACTTTCCAGCGGAGAAATTTCCGTTGACGGCATGACGCCGCGCAATGCCCGCGAACTCACCTCCTTTATTTTTCAGGACCCGACGCTGCTGCCGTGGCGCACCGTCGAACGCAACCTCACACTCGGCCTTGAACTCGACGGCGTCGCCCGCGATCGCCGCAAAGAAAAAGCGCGCGAACTTCTCTCCCTCGTCGGCCTCACACATGTCGCGCGCGCCTATCCGCGCCAGCTTTCCGGCGGCATGAAGATGCGCGTCTCCATCGCCCGCGCCCTCGCCAGCCGCCCACAAGTCTTATTGATGGATGAGCCTTTCGCCGCACTCGATGAAATGAGCCGCGACCGCATGAATGAAGAGTTGATGCGTCTGCGCGATGAACAGAAGTGGACCGCAGTCTTCGTCACCCACTCCGTCGCCGAAGCCGTTTTTCTTTCCACGCGAATCATCGTGCTCAGCGCGCATCCCGGCCGCATTGCCCGCGATCTGCCCATCCCGCTGCCGTTTCCGCGCACCGCGGCCACGCGCAGCAGCAACGCTTATGAAGCGCTCGTCAGTCAGGTTTCTCGCGCGCTTCGCGAAGGGATGCAATCATGAACCGCACTCTGCAACGCCTCTTGGTTCAGCTGCTCAACGCGCTGCTTGTTTTCTCTGCGTTGATGGGCCTCTGGTACTTCATCATCTGGTGGCGCCACATGCCGGCCTTCATGCTGCCCTCGCCCCTGCAGGTCTTGCAATCGGCCATCGCACGTCGCGGTGAACTCTTCGCATCGTTTCTCATTACGGCGGAGGAAGCCGCCGGCGGCCTGCTTGCCAGCATCATCGCCGGCATCGCCATCGCTCTCGTCTTCGCGCAATCCCGCTGGATGCGCAGCACTCTCTACCCCTACACCATCCTGCTACAGACCGTTCCCATCATCGCCGTTGCTCCACTCATTCTTATGTGGGTCGGATATGGATCCTCATCCGTGCTGCTCATCGCCTTCATCATCTGCCTGCCGCCCATCATCGCCAATACAACACAGGGCCTCGTCAGCGTGGAAGAAAATCTCGTTCAGCTTTTCAACATGCACAATGCTTCCGGCGCGCAGGTGCTCTTCAAACTCCGCCTGCCCCACGCCATGCCGTCGCTCTTCACCGGCATCCGCATCTCCGCCGGCATCTCTCTCATCGGCGCCATCACCGGAGAACTTTTCGCCGGCTCCAACCGCGTCGGCGAAGGCGGCCTCGGCTACTCCATCCTCTATGCCATGGCGCAGGTGGAAACGGATTACCTCTTCGCCCTCGTCGCCGCCTGCACCGTGCTCGGTTTCACTTTCTTTTTTCTCGCCATGTTTGCGGAGTGGTTCGCTCTGCACAACTGGCATGAGTCCGCACGCGCCTCCGACTCCACTGAAAACTGATCGCGTAACACCCGGCGGTCCCTTACAAATTCATCACACAATTCCAGCTAAAATCATTTTCAGCAGCGCAAGGAAGATTTCATGCTTCGTCTCGAATCCGCCACCGGCTGGTGGCTCATCACGCATCCTGACCACGCGCATCTCGCCGGCGCCTTCGCCGAGCACTGGGGCAACGCTGCCTTTCGCAAGCCGCTCCCGCGCGAGCAAGTCCTGCTCGCCATTCATTCGCATGACGACGGCTGGGCCACGCGCGACATCTCACCCTCGCTCACGCGCCAGGGCAAACCCAGCGCCTTCTCCGTCGAACTCGTCGGCAAGTATTCCGCTTTTGAAGAAATTGATTTGCAGGACTATCTCGCCGTCCGCAACCGCGCCGTGCTGCTGATGGCCGAGCGCGAACCCTACGCCGCTCTGCTCATCTCCATGCACACCTACAACCTGCTCACCGAGCACGCCGATCGCTCCACCATCCAGCCGGATGAACTTCCATTGCTCGACGAATTTCTTGAGGCCCAGCGCGCGCTTCAAAAAGATCTCACCGCAAAAATTCGCGCCGACAAACGCTTTGGTTATGAGATGACCACCGACCACGCCATCCTCGAGCATTTTCATCTGCTGCAGGCCTGCGACAATCTATCGCTGCTCACCTGTGTCAATTACTCCCATCCATCGTCTCTGCTGCACCCGCTGCCGCTCAATGACGGCGGCCACGCCCGCGTCAAAGTCACCTCCGCCGGCGAACGCCACTTCCACTTGCATCCTTATCCCTTCGACAAGCGCCCGCTCACGCTGGAATTCCCCGCGCGCCACATCGTCGGAAAAGATTTCTCCAGCGATGCAGACCTGCAACACCGCTTCGCCACCGCAGAGGTGCAAACGCTCTCCGTCACGCTGAGTAAATAAGTTTTAGTTTTTTATTCCGGCAGCAGGGAAACATGTGCGGCCACAATCCGCCATCCCTCCGGCAGCCGCACCCACACCTGGCTCTGCCGGCCGTAGCGGATCTTGCCCTTCACTTCACGCTCAAACTCCAGCGTCACGCTGCCGTAGTCTTTGCCGAAGCTCACAATCTCCAACCGCTTCACCGTGCGCGCCAGGTTCACCGCAGGCCGCGATTTGCGAAACGCTTCAATCTCATCCACGCCATATAAATTTTCCGTCGCGCCAAATCGCATCGCATGTGGCGACGCCCAGAACATCCGCGTCAGCGTCTCCACATCATTTTCCACCAACGCTTTTTCATACTGCGGATACAGTTCGCGCAACTCCGCCAACACCGCCGGATCATTAATCGTCATACCGCGAACAGCCTCCGCACCGGATATAGTTTTCTCGGCGGCAGCACGCACTTGGGCATCGCCGCACTCACCGTCACCATCGGCTCATTCACCACCTGGCTCAGCCGCAGCTTCATCGCCACGCTGCACAGGATGTACGCATGCACCGGCTCCATGCGCCAGCCCTCGGCAATCAGCTCCACCATGCGCAGCGTTGCCGCACGCACCGCGCTCATCGTATCTTCGGCGCTCTCCACCACAATCCACGCGTCCTGCTTCATGTCCGGCATCGCGCTTTCGGCGGATTCAATCACCGGCCCGCGCAGCGGCGTATCGCCATGCAAAGTTTTATGCAGATGAAACCGCAGCGTCGCTTCCGCCGGGCATTCAATCCCGTTGATGCAGACTTCGCCGTCGCCCTGCGCTGCGTGCGCGTCACCGCAGGAAAACAACGCGCCCTCGTTGTACACCGGCAGATACAGCCGCGCTCCCGTGCACAACTCTCGCACATCCATGTTGCCGCCGAAATTTCCCGGCGGCCGCGTTCGCATCTCGCCCGGTTGCGCCGGCGCCACACCCATCACGCCGCAGAAGGGACGCAACGGAACCGTCGCCGGCTCCAGCGATGTTGATTCAAACTCCTCCAGCGACCACAGAAAAAGATACGGCTCGTTGAACTGTTCCTTCAGCAGCCCCAGCCCTGGTATCACGCTTGACCAGCCCCAACCCTTGTGCCGCACATTCAGAATTTCCACTTCCAGCACATCGCCCGGTTCCGCATCTTCAATCGCCACCGGCCCGGTCAGCGCATGAATGCGCCCGCGATCTATCGCAAGAAAATCTTCCACTGTACTCGTCGGCATCACCTGCCGCCCGCTGGAGTCCTGGCAGTCAAACCGCACCGTATCGCCCGACGATATCGTCAGCCGCGGCATCAAATCGCGGTTCCATCGTGAATGCGTCGGTTCTGCCTTCAGCAAATATTCCGCCATCAGTCGCGCACCTGTACTGTCATCTGCAATTCCACCAGCGCATTTCTGGGCAGCGCATTCACGCCCACCGCCGCGCGTACGTGTCGCCCGGCATCGCCAAAGATCTCAATCAATAAATCCGACGCGCCGTTGATCACCTTCGGCGTCTCCGCAAATCCAGCAACGCAATTCACATAGCCGTTCACCGTCAACACGGCTTCCACGCGGTCTAGCGATCCCAGAAACTTTCTCAGCACCGCCAGCTGCATCAACGCGCAGGCCTTCGCTGCGGCATAGCCTTCTTCCACGCTGCGCCCGTCGCCCACGCATCCGGTAATCACCCCGTCCGCATTGCTTGAAACTACCCCGGCAAGATATCCCACCTTGCCCAGTTGCCGGAACGAAAGATAATTCCCACCTGCTGTCGGCGGCGTCGGCAGTTCCAGCCCCAGTGCCGCAAATCGTTCTTCCGCACTCATCGTCGTTCCCTTGCCTTCACTCATGTTGAGTCTGAATGTAGCACGCCTGCGCCGTAATTTCGCCCCCGCAAATTGCATGATTTTTGTCTTTGCCCACACGCACCCGCAAGCTAGCATGGGGTATGCCGAACCAATTCCTGCGCATTCTGCTCGCTCTTCTCATGCCGTCATTCCTGCTCGCGCAAACTCCCTCGCAAAAAATTTCTCTGCCCGTCAGCATCACGCGCCACTCTCCCAGCGACCTCGAACTCAGCGGCCTTCCTTCGCTGCCGCCAACCACGCTGCGTTACGTTGCCTACGCCGACCTGCTCAAGCTCCCGCAAGTCAGCTTTGCTCCTTCGCCGCAAGATGAAAATTTCTCCGCCGGCTTCACTCGCCCCACCACCGTTACCGGCGTACGTTTGGATGTACTCGCCGCCGCGCTCGGCATCGACGTTGCCACCATCATGCCCATCGCGTTCTGCGCTGACGGCTACCGCGCCAACTATCCCTCCGACTACATCTCCGCGCATCATCCCGTTCTCGTGCTCGCCGTCAATGGTCTGCCGCCCGCACGTTGGCCGCTCTCGCATTACGGCGACTCCATGTCGCCCTACATCATCTCGCATGACAATTTCGTCCCCGCATTTCAGGTCCTCTCGCATCAGGATGAAATGCAAATTCCCTACGCCGTCGTTCGCATCGAGTTCCGCAATCAACAACAAACCTTCGCCGCCATCGCACCGCCGGGCATGTACATTCCCGAATCGCCCGTCTTCCCCGGCTACGCCATCGCCAAACAAAATTGTTTCCGCTGCCACAACAACGGCGATGCCGGCGGCACCATGGCGCACCATCCCTGGCAAGTGCTTTCCGCTTGGGCTGCATATCAGCCGGACTACTTCACGCAATATGTTCACAGCCCGGGTTCGCTGCGCAAAGGCGCACGCATGCCCGGCAATGCAAATTACGATGCAGCCACACTCGACGCTCTCCGCCGCTACTTCGCCACCTTCTATCCGAAAGTGAGTCCCGCACAATGACCCGCACCCTCCCACGCCTCTCCAAAACACTTCTCGTCGCCGCCGTCGCGTTCTACTACACGCTCGTCGTCTTCAACAACCTCACCGACTACGACTCCAACTATCAATTCGTCCGCCATGTGTTGATGATGGACTCCACCTTCCCCGGCAACCACGGCATGTGGCGCGCATTAAACTCGCCCGCCATCCACACGGCTTTCTATATCGGCATCATCACGTGGGAATTTCTCACCACACTGTTCTGCTGGTACGCCGCGCTGCGTCTCGCACTCGCGCTGCATCATCACGCCGAGTCCTTCGCACGCGCACGCGCCATCGCATCCGCCGCTCTTGCCTTCGGCATGCTGCAATGGTTTGTCGCGTTTCTTTCTGTCGGCGGCGAGTGGTTCCTCATGTGGCAGTCGCATTCCTGGAATGGTCAGGACGCAGCTTTCCGCATGTTCACTTCGCTGGGAATTGTTCTTGTAATCGTCGCTCTGCCGGAACCGGCCTGAGCATCACGGTTCATTTTTCAGATGTATGTAGTCTTACTTTTCGTCTTCAGGATTCAGCGTCTGCAAACCTTCAGCCCGCGCAGCTTTCAACAAGGCTGCGTTGGTTGTGACAAAAATAAAATCCGTCACTCCGCTCAGCGCCCTCGCCGTCACGCAACTCGCCAGTTGGATTGATTCCACCGGCCGCAGTTCATGCCGGTCCAGCAACTGCATCGCCTTGTCCGTCACCGTCGAACTCAGCGGCTGCTCGGTCATCTGCGCAAACTCCGCCACCAATTGCTCCAGCACAATCGCCGCAGACTCGGCATCCATCCCGCCTGCGCGTTCACGCCGACGCACTGCCGCATACACTTCCATCAAGGCAAGCGCGCTCACCAGTTTCTGCGCGCTCGTCAATGGCTCAATCAATGAGATTAAGTGTTCGCTGCCGCGCTCGGCCACAAACAACTTCACCAGCGCGCTCGACTCAATGAAATAGAAGCTCAATCCGCGTCCCCGTCCAGATTGGCAGAAAGCGGCTCGCCGCCAATCGTCACCGGTTTGAAGCGGCTTACATTTCCATTCACTTCTTCGCCAACGCCGTTGCGCAGTTGCCGGTTCAGCCGGATGGTGGTCGTCGGATGCAGCGGCGCACGCGGGTTCGCAATGCGGCTGGTCAGGATCGTGCCTTCTTCAATCGCCCGCGAGAGCAGCATGTGCCGCCGCTCCTGCCGCTGCGCCCACGCATAGCCGCGCGTCGGCAAAAACGTATCGCGGAACCACTTGATGGCGACAAAGGTGTGGCCCGGCGTGTTCTCCGCCTGCTCCAGCGCTTCCATCAGTTCGCGCGTCATCGTTTCTTCGTCGAACTGGCCTTCGGGCTCGGAATCATATTCGCTGGCTGCGGCTATTTCCGCTTCGTTCGCCGGCTCAAAATAGATTCGTATCTCGCCCAACTCCGGCGTCCACTCCGTGGCGTCATCATGCCGACGCATGG
>CAIZGA010000346.1 GCA_903932385.1 uncultured Acidobacteriota bacterium | reverse complement strand
TCGTCATCGGCCACCAGAACTCTGGGGCGCGGCGTCTGGGAATTGATTGGACTCGTCATCGTTATCCTTGGCTCCCCGCAAATCTGCTATGAGGCGCATCACGAACAATGATACGCTGTCGGCAAAACGGATTCACCGAATTGCAATCACCACAATATAGATTATTAATCAACAATGTATAAAGCATCGGAAACTACCTGAGCAGAGAGTGCGAATCAAAGAGAGCGAATGACAAACGCCATCATCCATGCCGAAAAGGTTGAGAAGTACTACGCTCAGCCCAGCGAGAACCGCATTCAGGTCATTTCTCCCACGGATCTGAGCATTGTTCCCGGTGAAATCGTCGCGCTGCTCGGGCCGTCCGGCTCCGGCAAGTCCACCCTGCTGCGCATGTTGACAGGGCTTTCAAAGCCCAGTGCCGGTCAGGTCTACTGGCACGGCACGCCGATTGAACAGGCGCAGGTGAATGTCAGCATCGTCTTCCAGAGCTTTGCGTTGTTCCCGTGGCTGACTGTTTTGGAAAATGTGGAAGCTCCTCTGAAGGCATTGGGCATGGAGCCAGCACGTCGTCGCCGTCGCAGCCTGCGTACGCTGGATACGGTTGGTCTGGATGGTTTTCAGGCCGCATACCCTAAAGAACTTTCCGGCGGCATGCGGCAGCGGGTCGGATTCGCGCGCGCGCTCGTGGTGCAGCCTGAAGTTCTCTTCATGGATGAGCCATTCTCCGCACTGGATGTATTGACTGCCGAAAACCTGCGCAGTGAAGTGTTGGAACTATGGCAGAAGAAAACCATTCCAACGCAGGCAATTTTTCTGGTCACGCACAATATTGAAGAAGCCGTGCTGATGGCCGACCGCATCATCGTGCTGGGCCGCAACCCGGGCCACATCCGCACCGACTTCAAGGTCTGGCTGCAGCATCCACGCAATCGCAAAGCCGCAGCCTTCACGCAACTGGTGGACTACATCTACAAAGTTCTGACGCAGCCGGATGAAAAACTTGCCTCCGCACCGCCCATGCAGGACGGCCGCGTGGTACGCGACCAGCGCCAGATGCATTACCAGATGCTGCCCCATGCCCGACCGGGCGGCATTGCCGGACTGCTGGAATTTCTGATTGACCACGAAGGCACGGCGGACATTTATCGTCTGGCCGATGATCTTGCTTTTGAACTCGACGATTTGCTGCCTACGGTGGAGGCCGCGCAGTTGCTGGGCTTTCTCAACATCAAAGAGGGCGACGTCACCATCACGCCGGCAGGTGCAGAATTTGCGAACTCTGAAATTCTGCGGCAGAAGGAGCTCTTCCGCCACGCAGCCACGGAACATGTTCTGCTGCTGCGGCAAATCATGCGTGCGATTGAAACCAAACGCGACCACTCCGTTAGCGAGGAATTTTTCAAGGACATGCTCGACGAGCAGTTCAGCGAAGATGAAACGCGCATGCAGTTGGAGACGGCCGTCAACTGGGGCCGCTACGCGGAGCTGTTTGACTTCGACGCCGCGCGCCGCCGCTTTGTGCAGTCTGAACACACCAACGCGGAAGGCGTAGATGAGACCGTCGAATCTGCCAAGGAGTCCGAAGAGGAGACGCTCTCCTGATGACGAGCTTCGGCTTCCCTACGCTGTCTCGCTCCCTGGTCGGCAAGCGGACATGGCCATTCTTTTTTGATTTGTTGATTGCTGTCGCAGGCCTGGCCTGCTTCTACGGCATCATCCAGGTAACGCATTACTGGATTGGCCCGCCGCAGCCCAGCATCAACATTTCACTATCGCCGCGCGCGTTGCCGGTCTACGCGTTTTATTCCATCGTTCGAATTTTTCTTGCCTATATTCTCAGCCTCGTCTTTGCCGTCGGCTATGGCTATACCGCCGCCTATTCGCCGCGTCTGGAAGGCATTATGATTGCCGCGCTGGACGTGCTGCAATCCATCCCCGTGCTTAGTTTTCTGCCCGCCGTGATGCTGGCGATGGTGGCGCTATTTCCCACGCACCAGATTGGCGTAGAGATGGGCGCGATCCTGCTCATCTTTACCGGCCAGGTGTGGAACATGGCCTTTTCGTTCTACTCGTCGCTGAAAAGCCTGCCGCACGAGTTGACGGAGGCAAGCACCATCTATGGGTTTTCGCGGGCACAGCGGCTGCTGCAGCTTGAGCTGCCGCAGCCCGCTCTGCTGCCGTGGCCGCAGCCTGAGCCTTGTGAGCCTACAAGAGTTCCTCTCTCAGGAGGGCCTCTCGGCTGGCGAAGGCTTGACGCTGGGCATCTGCCTCTGCAGTGTGGACAGCTGTGGGAGCAGGGGCTGCGGTGGGTGCAGGGGGTGTGGCAGCAGTGTTAAGTCGTGCTAGCAGGGCTGCCTGTTGTTCCTGCAGCTGCATTTGCTGTTCCTGAAGGAATGCCTCCTGACGCTG
>CAIZGA010000345.1 GCA_903932385.1 uncultured Acidobacteriota bacterium | reverse complement strand
GTACCCCGTCACCACGCTGGAAATTGTCTGCGACGGCGAGCCGCATCAGGACATGGACTGGGTCCGCAAAAACCACCTGCGCCCCAGCGTGTAATTTTTACCAAGCTGCAAAACAAAAGCCCCGCTTCGCGCGGGGCTTTTTATTTTCTGCAAACACAAATCACTCACCGCACAGCATATTTCAAATTCGCGCCCTTCCACGGAACCGCCGTGCGCGCATTCAAATCAAACTCCACCTTGCCCGCGCGTATCGTCATCTCCGGCGTGATGCGTTCGCTGCCGTCCACCCTGCCGCCCGCCAAATCCGCATAGCCGAAGTGGCCTTCCGCAACGCGCAGCACCGCAATGTCCGCCACCGAGCCCACCGCAATCTGCCCCAGCTCCGGATGCCCAACCTCGGTCGCGGCGTTCGTCGTCGATTCGCGAATCACTTCCTTCAGCGGCACGCCCAGCGCCAGAATCTTGCTCATCACATTCGGCAGGTTCATCATCACGCCCGTCACCGAATCAATGTGCGCGTCGGTTGAAATCGAGTCGGGATAAAATCCGTTCTCAATCATCGGCGAGGCCAGTTTGAAAGTGAACGATCCGCCGCCGTGGCCCACATCAAATTTCACGCCGCGCTTGCGTGCCTCCACCATAAACGGCGCAGGCTTGCCATCGGCCCCCAGCAGCGGCGCCGGCATGCGGAAGACGTGCGTGCTGATGTCGCCCGGCCGCAGAATCGTCGAGACCATTTCCTCGTACGACTTGTTGTTGAACCAGCCGAAGTCCACCATCACCGGCAAGTGGTTGCGATTGCCCGCCTCCACCGCTTTCTTCACAGAAATAAAATTCGGCTGCTCCCAGTGCGCCGTCTTGATGCCGACAATGATGTCCTTGTTCTGCTCCACCATCTTCGTCAGCGCGTCCACGTCCATGTCGTGTTCGTTCTGCTCGGCCACGTCGTCACTGTTCACCATGCCGGAGCCGACAATGTTGATGAACGCCAGCACCCGCGTCCGCGCATTGTGAATCACACGGTGACGAAACTCCGGGAAATCGCGCCATCCCGACGAGCCCGCATCCACTTCCGTGGTCACACCGTTCGGTATCGCAATCGCATCCGGCGGCAACGCCAGGTCGCCATTGCCCCACGCGTTGTGCCGCAGCCCGATAAAAACATGCACGTGGATATCGACCAGCCCGGGCGTCAGATACAGCCCGCTGATGTCGACGGATTTTTTCGCCGCGCTCGCCGGTATCGTCGGCGCAATCGCAGCAATCTTCCCGCCAAGAATGGCAACGTCGAAGTTGCCGTCCACGTTGTTCTTCGGGTCAATTACGTGCCCGTTGCGCAGCACCAAATCATATTGCGGCGTCTGCGCGCACAGGCGGATGGGTAAAAGTAGGGCGACGGCTGCAAGCAGCAGCGTGGGAAAGTTACGTTTCATAATGCTGGGATTATAGCCACACAACAACCCGCTAATCGACAGACATTTGTCGTAACTATATTGTTGCCGCCTTAAACGCTTTTATCTTCCGCCGTCAGAATCTGCAGGCACAGCGGCGGCTCCAACATGCAGTCCATCCGGCTGATGCTCTTCAGCGCCTTGCGCAGCGTGGTGTTCAGGCACGGTTCCACCGTCGCAATAAACGGCAGCCGGTCTTTGCTGAATCCCGTATGCTGCAAAATCGTGTCGAGATTAATTCCATTCCGCGCCAGCGCCCCGGCAATGCCGCTCACAATGCCCGGCTTGTCGCGCACGATGAAGCGCAGATAATGCGGGGCAGTAACTTCGCCCGTCACCTCGCGCTTGCGTACCGGCTGCGCCACCTGCGCCGAACCCTGCACCACCGCCAGCAAATCTGAAACCACCGCAACCGCCGTCGGATGCGCGCCCGCGCCATGCCCGCTGAAAACCACATCGCCGCCAAATGCGCCGTGCGTCACCACTGTGTTCAGCGTGCCGTGGCTGCCCGCAATCGCCAGCGACTTCGGCACCACCATCGGCGCCACTCGCGCGCGGACAAACCTTCCATCCACCTGCGCGCGGGAGATCTGCCGAATCGTGCAGCCCATCTCGCGCGTGTAGGAAAAATCAATCGCCGCAATCCGCCGGATGCTCTCGGTCTCCACGGCCTCCACATCAATCTCGCTGCGCAGCGCCACCCGCGCCAGAATCACCAGCTTGGCGCGCGCATCATAGCCGTCCACATCGGCAGAGGGGTCCGCCTCGGCATAACCCAGCGCCTGCGCCTCGGCCAGCACTTCGGCAAAGTCCGCGCCCGCTTCCATCTTGCTCAGAATAAAATTGCAGGTCCCGTTCAGAATGCCGCTCACCTGCGTCAGCGAATCGCCGCCCAGTCCCTGCAGCGCGCCCGGAATCACCGGCACACCGCCGCCCACCGCCGCCCCGTACAGCAGATGAGCATTTCGCTTCGCCGCCAGCTTCAGCAGTTCTGTGCCAGCATACGCAATCAACTGCTTGTTCGCCGTCACCACGCTTTTGCCGCGCGCCAGTGCGCCGCGCACCCAGTCGCCCGCCGGTGTCACACCACCCACCAGCTCCACGATGATGTCCACATCGCTCGCCAGAATTTCGTCGATGCTCTCGGTCCACGCCGCGTTTTCAATCAGCTTGTGCGCCGGCTTCTGCGCGTGCTTCGCCAGCCACGCCGCGCGCTTCTGCTCCACGTTGCGGTTGTAGATGTGCGTCACCGCCACGCCGTGCAATTTGCGCAGCGCCAGCAACTCCACCACGCCCGTGCCCACCGTGCCCAGGCCCAGCAGCGCAATCTTTTTCATGGAGTCATGCGCATCCGCAACCATCGCTGCTTCCACCGGTTTCGCCACCTTCGTCACTTTACGCACCATCTTCTTCAGCATCGCTCACGCCTTTCCGGCCCAGCAAATCTTCAAACGTCACCAACCATATTACCGCCCACCCCGCGTCTCCAATACGAATGAATTGGAAATCCCTCTTCCGCATCGAGTATGATTTGGTTCCTGTACGACGCTGCCAGAACGAACCCTGTGAGGAAACCGCCATGAAGCTCAAACACCTGCTCTCCCTCTGCGCCGCGTTACTGCTGGCCTTCACCTGCCTGCCCGCCCACGCGGCCGACGTCACCGGCACATGGACCGGCACCATGACCGGCGGCAACGGCGACTTCAGCATCACCTTCACCTTCAAGCAGGACGGCACCAAACTCACCGGCACCGTCACCGGCGGTCAGGGCGACCCCATCGAAATCTCCAACGGCACTGTGGATGGCGACAAAATTTCCTTCACCGTCTCCTTCAATGAGATGACCATCACCCACAGCGGCACCATCACCGGAGACACCATCAAGCTCACCAGCAAGTCCAACAATCCCGACTTCCCCGGCAGAGAATTCACCCTCACCCGAAATAAATAATGTCCTGCCACTTCGTCACTGGTTTCTGCACTTGCAGATGGGCATCGCCTGATTTCGCAATGGTCTAGAATCAAAACCAGCGTCATGGCCATCCAGTCCATCAATCCCGCCACCGGCGAAGTCCTTCGCGAGTTCGACGCGCTCTCCAACGCGGCCGCCGAGTCGCGCATCGCCCTGAGCCACCGCGCCTGGCGCGAGTACCGCTCCACCCCCATGCAGTTGCGCGTCATGTGGATGCGCAAACTCGCCGGCATCCTCGAGCAGGAGGCCGACGACTTCGCCGCGCTCATCGCTCTTGAGATGGGCAAGCCGCTCCGTGCCGCCCGCGATGAAGTTTCCAAGTGCGCGCTCACCTGCCGCTTCTACGCGGAAAACGCCGCACGCATCATCGCCGAAGAAAACATCCGCACCGACGCCCGCCGCAGCTACGTTCGCTATGAACCGCTCGGCGTGGTTCTCGCCGTCATGCCGTGGAATTTTCCCTTCTGGCAGGTCATCCGTTTTGCCGCGCCCGCACTCATGGCCGGCAATGGCGCCGTGCTCAAGCATGCCTCCAACGTGCCGCAGTGCGCGCTGGAACTGGAGTCCGTCATCCGCCGCGCCGGTTTTCCCCGCGGAGTTTTTCAGACCTTCCTCATCGCCTCCTCGCAGGTTGAGCAGGTCCTCGGCGATCCGCGCATCGCCGCCGTCTCGCTCACCGGCAGCGAAAACGCCGGTCGTGCCGTCGCCGCGCAGGCCGGCTACCTCATCAAAAAAACCGTGCTCGAACTCGGCGGCAGCGACCCCTTCATCGTCATGCCTTCGGCCAATCTCGAATCCGCCGTCAAGACCGCCATCGCCTCGCGCAGCATCAACAACGGCCAGTCCTGCATCGCCGCCAAACGCTTCTACATCCACGACGACATCTACATGGACTTCACCGAAAATTTCATCGCCGGCATGGAAGCGCTCGAAGTCGGCGACCCCATGCGCGACTCGACCGACATCGGCCCGCTGGCCACGCCCGAAGTTCTCTCCACGCTGGAGTCGCAGGTCGCGCGCGCCGTCACCGCAGGCGCAAAAATTCTCACCGGCGGACAGCGCCTGGTCGGCGTCGGAAATTTTTACGAGCCCACCGTCCTCTCCGTCCCCACGGAAAACGATGCGCACAAAGACCCCGTCTTCGCCGAGGAATTCTTCGGCCCCGTCGCCCTGCTCCATCGCATAGACTCGCTCGACCACGCCATTGAACTCGCCAACGCCACCGGCTTTGGCCTCGGCGCCGCCGTCTTCACCCGCGACCCAGACGAGCAGACGCAATGCATCGAGCAACTCGAGTGCGGCACTGTGGCCGTCAACGCGATGGTCTCCAGCGACCCACGCATGCCCTTCGGCGGCGTCAAACGCTCCGGCTACGGCCGCGAACTTTCCGCAGTCGGCATGCGCGAGTTCATGAATATCAAATCTGTCGTAGTCGGCTAGACGTTTTCACTCGGCAGCAGGGCGCTGCCTTCCTTCAAATCCACACCCGTCAATTGCAGCCGCATCGCAGCCTTCAAATACCACGCAATCCGCGCCGCGGCATCGGCATAACTCAAACCCTCTGCGCGAATGTTGCTGATGCAATTCCGCTCGGCATCCGTCCGCCCCGCGCGCGGCATCCACGTCAGGTACGCGCCCAGCGAGTCCGGCGCACTCAGGCCGGGCCGCTCGCCAATCAACACTACAGAAATCCTCGCCCCCAGCGCCGCGCCAATCGCATCGCCCACGGCCACGCGCCCCTGCCGCACCACACACACCGGCGCCATCTTTTCTCCATCCAGCAGCGGCAGCAACTCGCGCAACAACGCCGCCGCGTGCCGCTCCACCGCCAGCGCACTCAGACCATCGGCGACAACAATCGCAATCTCGCCCTGTGATTTTTTCCTGAGCAACTCGGCAGACTCCGCACTCAGCAACCGCCCCAGCTCCGGCCGCCGCAGATACGTCCCGCGGTCCGCCGCCTGCGTCGTCAAGGCCACGCAATCCAAATCCATCGCGCGTAACTCCGCCACCAGCGGGGCCGTCTGCAACTCGGCATGAACCGCATCGCGTGCCATGGCATGCGCCAGTTTGAAGTCGAGCCACTCGCGCGTGCTCACTCCATCGCCCGCCCGCTCCATCGCCACACGCGCCGGAGTCGCCGTACGCAACATTGTTCGCAACGTCAATCCATTCTCGTCACTCATGCAGCGCCTTCACTCCGCCCGCCGCCGCAAGCGC
>CAIZGA010000344.1 GCA_903932385.1 uncultured Acidobacteriota bacterium | reverse complement strand
GCTTCACCACCTGCTCGGCCTGCGTGGCGCTGGCCCGCGGCAGCAGCGCATAAAATTCATCCCCGCCCCAGCGGCACAGGTAGTCTTCATCGCGCAGGCATTCGCGCAGCGTCTTTGCCACCAGCTTCAGCAGCAGGTCTCCTGCGTGGTGGCCGAATTTGTCGTTCACCTGTTTGAAGTTGTCTACGTCGAACATCAGCACCGCAAACGCTTCGCCCGTTCTGGTCGCGCCGGAAAGTTCACGGTACGCAATCTCTTCAAACGCCCGCCGGTTGTAGAGTCCCGTCAGCTCGTCCCGCATCGCCTGCACCATCAGCTGCCGGTTCAGCCGTTCAGAGAGCATCAGCACAAAGATGCACGCCCCCAGCATCTCGCACAAACTCGCCAGCACGTTGTAGAAGACGCTGTTCCGGTTCTGGTTGCTGAACTCCACCAGCGGATGTGGCATCGTCAGCTCCCGCAACAGCAGGTAAATCGTCGCACTCCCCAGAAAAACGTAAACCCCGCCACCGGCAACATCGGGCATCGGCCGCCAACCGTTTTCGGCCTTCGTCAGCCGACTCGCAGTCACATACATCATCATCGCCGCCAACGCATTCACTGCAATGTATCGCATCATTACGTTGGGGTGGATGTAGGTGTACCACGCACCCATCGCCAGCATCGCCGATGTCGGCGCTATCAGCCAGAACAACCGCGCCTTCTGTTCCTTGATTAGGCAGACCGCAGCATACTCCAGGCTCAGGCACACCGGCACCAGCGTCAGGCTCAGCCATTGGATGGTGTCATTGCCCGCCCAGCGAATCTCAATCCGCAACAGGTAGGAGAGGCCCAGGCTCAGGTTCGCAAATCCCCACAGCGTCATCGATTGCGCCGCATGTTCCGGATAGGACTTGCGCAACAGCAGCATCATCACGCCGAAACCGCCGGAGCAAAATGCGCTAATCATCCATAACGTGCGTAGATCAAAGTCCATACTGATTCGGCTCCTGCTCAGAACGTGCTCGTTCTTTTGCGCGGTGCACCACGCCGATCTCAGTGCCTCGCCAACCTGCTGAGACTATGCCTCTGCAGGACACCCGCGCAAGCAATTTCCCTCATCGTGCGCGTCTGTCCATTTCCGGCCGGCAAATTCCACAATCGAACACACCGCCGTGCCGTCCTCCAGCCAAATCAACTACATATCATGGCATGACAAATGCCATCATTCTCAGTATGAGATTCCTCCGCGTCGCTGCCATCACTCTCGCCGTCCTCGGCCTGGCTCTGCTCGCTCTCGCGCAATCCCAGCCCACTGGCATCCCCGCGCCCTCGGCGGTCTTCAACATCGTCCACTCGTATGAGAATTTTCAGGGCCGTCCCGCCTTGCGCATTGAAGATGCAAACCTCAACGGCGGCGACAACGCCGAACGCATGGCCGTCATGCCCCATGCAAATTTGCAAGACGGCACCATCGACGTAGACCTCGCCGGAGACACCGCACCCAACGCCGCCGCCAACCTGCGCGGATTCGTCGGCATCGCCTTCCGCGTCTCGCCGGACGCTTCCACCTTCGCGTAGCGCTCGCCGGTCAG
>CAIZGA010000343.1 GCA_903932385.1 uncultured Acidobacteriota bacterium | reverse complement strand
CATGCACGCCTTTGCCGTTCTCATCACAGTCGCTGCCATGGTACCTGCCGCTTCGGCGCAAAGCGCTGTGCCGTGCCAGTCCTTTGAAGAAAAACTCATTGTGCAGAAGCAGGTGTTGGCTGCTGCACAAAAATCCCATGACCGTGCCGCGCAAGCTGCCGCTCTTCTTGCGATTGGCAAACTGGAAGATAAAGACGGTCAGACTGCGCGCGCTATTAACAGTTTTTTGCAGGCGCAGGCGCTGGAGAAAATCATCGGCAACCGTGCCGGCGAAGCAATCGCCATGGCCCGCCGCGCCAATGTGTATCGCATCCACGGCAAGCAGATGCAAGCCCTCGCACTGGTAAATACTGCACTTCCCATTGCCCGCGCATCGCAGGATCTTGCTGCAATCGGCACCGTGCTCAGCGTTACAGGCGTGGTGCATTCTGACCGCGGCGACAAAAAGACATCCATCGATATGTTTGAGCAGGCCCTGCCGATGTGCAGCAAGGCGCATGACGTTGAATGCGAACTCGACACACTCAATCACATCGCCTGGGACTATGACGAACTTGGCCAGAAAGACGATGCACTTGCCTACTACAATCAGGCGCTCGATATCAGTAACAGCATCGGCGACATCAATCGCCAGGCGTCTTTCCTGAACAATATTGCGTGGACTTATCAGTCCATTGGCCGCGATCGCGATGCTCTTGCCAACTTGCAGAAGTCGCTGCCGCTGGCTCGTGCCGCATGCGATCTCACTCTGATTGGCGACACACTCGGTAGCATCGGCGTCGTCTACAGCCATCTTGGCGATGCAAAGAATGAGCTTGAGAATTCGCGGCAATCATTTCTCGAAGAGCAACTCTCCGGCAACCGTGATGGACAGGCGTATGCGCTGTGGGGCATGGGCGATGCCTCTGCGCGATTGCATGACGCAGCCGGTGTGCTGCGCTACCAACTCGCGGCCCGCGCTATGGCGAAGCAACAGCAGGACCTGAATCTACTGGGCAATGTTGACACGGCGCTGATGCTTTTCTACCGCGATAACAAACAACAGCAACGCGCCATCTACTTCGGCACGGACGCGGTGAACAGCTTCCAGAAGATTCGCAAAAATATTGCCGGAATGGATCCAGATATTCAGTCGGGCTTTGCGCAATCCAAGTCGCAGACCTATCGGCAGTTGGCGGAATTGTTGGTAGAGAATGATCGCCTCTCTGAGGCGGAACATGTGCTGGACCTGCTGAAGGAGCAGGAGTTCAACGAAGTTGTACGTGGCGGCGTTGACACAGCGGAAACAAAAGTGGAGCCGCTGAAGTTGAATGTATCCCAGATCAAAGCGCAGAATGATTTATCTTCGCCCGAGAAGACAGCAACAACACTGACAAGTTTGAGCCTGGAATACGAGGCGCTGGCTAATAAAGATACTCGCACCGCCGCTGAAGATGCTCGCATGCAGGCTCTGGACGCGCAGATTGAAGCCGGCAATAAAGAGATGGACGCGTTTCTGGAAAAGACTTTCTATGAACCTTCAGTGCAGAAGGCCGGCACACAGCTAGGCAATATTGAAGTGCACGACATAAAAGAAAACATCGGCCAGTTGCAGAATGCACTGGACGTGCTGGGCCCGGCCGTTCTTGGCGTGCAGATGCTGTTTGGCGATGAACATGTATACGCGCTGGTGGTGACTGCACACAGTACAGAGAAATATGAATTGCCGGTGCAGCCTACAGAGTTGCGAGTGAAAATCCTGCAGGTGCGCGATGAGCTACGGCATCCAAGCACGGATGCTACTGCCGATCTGAAAGATCTGTATCGCGATTTGGTAGCTCCATGGAGCAAAGCACTGAATGATTTTTCCGATCGTACCGTAAAGCTACATCAGACACCGACATTGCTTTGGTCACTGGATGGCGTACTACGTTATCTGCCGATGGCTGCGTTGAACGATGGGCAGCAATACATGGTGGAACGATTCAACAATGTGCTCTTCACCACGCAGAGCGCGGCGTACATGCAGTCCCCGCCGGTAGCGGGTAAACCGGCCTTCCATGCGCTGGCTATGGGACTGACAAAAAGTTACGGCGGCCTGCCGCAGTTGCCGGGAGTGCAACCGGAATTGATGTCGGTAGTGCATGATGACGGCGTACCCGGATCCGACGGACCAATGGAGGGCAAGCTGGTACTCGATGACCAGTTCACCCTGGCCGCCATGAAGAGTCAACTCACGCGTGGCGGTAAATATACCATCGTTCACATTGCCAGCCATTTTGTGGAACAGGCAGGCAATGGCGTGGAACCATACTTGATGTTGGGCGGTGATACCGCGGGCAGCACCGCCGGATATGAACTGACATTGTCTTCTCTACAGAATTCACCGATGCGGTTCAACGGCATCAAACTTCTGACGCTTTCCGCCTGCAGCACCGCGAAGGGTGATGCTGCACAGAATGGCATGGAGATGGACAGCCTGGGCATGACGGTGCAGCACAAAGGCGCGGAGGCAGTGTTGGCAACGCTGTGGGATGTAAATGACGCGAGCACAAGCCGGTTGATGAGCGAGTTCTACACGCAGTGGGTGAATGCGCCGGCGGACGGCAAGGCGGAAGCGCTACGAAAGATTCAGATGGAATTTCTACATGGGACTTCTGCACCGACAACAACCGTCGCCACAACAAAGCGGAGTTTGATTTCCGACGACGACAATGCCAAGCCCGTCAACACAGCTTTCGTTGGATATTCGCACCCTTACTACTGGGCACCATTTGTACTGATTGGAAATTATCGCTAGTTGCTTCGATAGTGTCGTCTTGCAGGAAATTACAGCTACTGCAGCTTGCTATATTCCTGTCGCGCCTGTTGCAACAATGGCAGATCAGAATCGGCATCCTTCCAGAGTGAGAAAAATGTTTTTTCATTAACGCCTCCGATGACAGATGGTGTTGCGATGGTGAGCGAAGAAAATATGTCGCGGTAAAAAGCGAAGCGGCACTCCTGATGGAGTGCCGCTTTTTTGTTTGGTGATGGATGCTTGGTGCCGTGGTGGATGGTTATTGGATGGTGACGGTGAAGGTGGTGGAGTGGGAGAGGGTGCCGGAGGTGCCGGTGAGGGTGACGGTGTAGGAGTGTGCGGTTGGGGTGTAGAGGCTTGGGTTGGATCCGCAACCGGTG
>CAIZGA010000342.1 GCA_903932385.1 uncultured Acidobacteriota bacterium | reverse complement strand
CTGCGACGCCTCATCCACAATGCGCAGCGTTTTTTCCTTGCAACCGCCACCGCCAGGAATCACGCCCACGCTGCATTCCACCAGACCTGAATAAAGTTCCGCGTGCGCCTGTCGTGCCGCACCGTGTATTGCAACTTCTGTTCCGCCGCCGAGCGCCATGCCGAACGGTGCCACCACCACCGGGCGCGGACAGAACTTGATGGCCTGCGTCATGCCCTGAAAGCTGCGGATGGCCTGCGTCACTTCATCCCACTCACCGTCCTGCATGGCCAACAGTAATTGCATCAGGTTGGCGCCAACAGAAAAGTTCACGCCTTCGTTGGTAATGACGAAGGCCTCAAAGTTTTTCACTGCATCGCTATCGGCCCGCAGCGTCTGCGTCACAAAATTCACAATGTCGCCGCCCAGCGAATTCATCTTGGAGCGGAACTCGATGCAGGCAACACCATCGCCAATATCTACAAGCGATACGGAAGAATTTTTCTTCACCACGCCGTTAGATTTTTTTATCGCTGCCAGAGATGTTTCGCCCGCTGCCGTCTCTACGGGGAGATAACTGTTGCTTGCAGGGTCGTAGTATCGCCGGCCGGAGGCAAGCGACGCATCCTCGATATACCAGCGAGTGTGGCCACCAGCCAACAGTTTCTCGACGTTTGCCGCAACGGGCTGGCCCTCGGCACGCATGCGTGCAACCGTTTCCTGCACGCCGCAGGCATCCCACATCTCAAACGGTCCCAGTTCCCAATTAAAGCCCGCAGCCATCGCGCGATCTATCGCAACGATGTCCTCCGCAACTTCGCCAATGCGGTTCGCAGAATAATTCCAAAGCTCGGCCAGCATGGGCCAGTAGAAAGCCGCAGCTTTATCTTTGCGTGCATCGCCCCACAGCAGCGTCTTGATACGTTCCGCTGTTTCATTGATGGGTTTAGCCAGCTCAGTCGCTGCAAAGTTCGGCTTCGCTGCCGCGTGATACTCCAGCGTCTTCCAGTCGAACGCCAGCAGCTGTGCTTTTTCCTTGCGATAAAAACCCTGCCCCGTTTTATCGCCCAGCCAGCGATTCTGCAGCATGGTGCGGAAAAAATCCGGCAGTGTCACATCGCCGCGTTCATCGCCGATACGCTGCGTCTGCTGCGCGAAATTATCGGCAACGTGTGCCAGCACATCCAGCCCCACCAAATCACACAACCGAAATGTTCCCGTCTTCGGCCAACCCAGCGCCTGACCGGTCAGCGCGTCCACTTCCTCAACCGTCAGCCCCTGCAGCATCATGATGCGCACAATATTCATCAGGTTGAAGGTCCCGATGCGGTTGGCAATGAAATTTGGCGAGTCATGCGCCATCACCACGCACTTGCCCAGCCGCACTGCGGCAAACTGTGCAATGTCGCTCACCCATTGCAGGTTGCTCTCCGGTGTCGGAATAATTTCCAGCAGTCGCATGTAGCGTGGCGGATTAAAAAAGTGAGTGCCAAACCAGTGGCGGCGAAACTCTTCCGGCATCTCTGCGGCAATGCTGGCCACCGGCAGGCCGCTCGTATTCGTGGTGAAGATGGCATCGGCGCGGCGATACGCAGCGGCACGCGCAATCAAGCTGCGTTTGATCGCTAGATCTTCGGCAACCGCCTCAATCACCCAATCGCACTCCGCCAGCAATGGCAGGTCATCATCAAAGTTTCCAATCGTGATTCGCTCGGCAAATGCAGGCAGGTACAACGCTGGCGGCTTCGACTTCTTCAACGCCTCAACGGCAGCCGCAGTGATGCGATTGCGTTCGGCATGATTACTGCCGGCAGCATCGGCCATATCCAGCAGCACCACCTGCAGACCGGCATTGGCAAAGTGCGCGGCAATGCGCGAGCCCATCGCCCCGGCGCCCAGCACACCAATCCTGCGAAGCACACGCGGCGGGCGCGCAGCAATATCGGCCATCGAACGAATTCCCCCAACTATCATGCAATGCATCTCCAGCGCGATACCAGTCTACTCTGGACCATGTGAATTAGACGCTACTGCTCCCCGCCTCTATTTAGATGCAACTTTCACGCCGTACACCGTAAGCTGGGCCGCATGATATCGTTGCAAATTAGGAGTATTTTTCTCCCCCGCTGCATTTTGAGCGGGCAATGAGGGCAATCCATCTATGTGGCAGAAACAACTTCCTTCTCATCATTCTGTAATAGTTCGCATCGCGGCCATCATCGCGCTGGCATCACTTGCCTGCCTGCATACGGCTCAGGCGCAGACCACCACCGCTGGCGACGCCGTCACCGCACAGATGCTGAAAAACTTTGAACAGCGCACCACGGTCAAGGTGCTGCCCAACGGGCTCACTGTGATTCTGTGCGAGCGGCCCGAGGCCCCGGTCTTCAGCTTCTATCGTCTGGTCGATGCTGGCTCCGCTGATGATCCGGGCGGCGAATCGGGTCTGGCGCATATGTTTGAACACATCGCCTTCAAGGGCACGCAGGAAATCGGCACCACTGACTGGCCTGCGGAAAAAGCCGCGCTGGCCGAGGTGGAAACTGCCTACGCCGCGTATGACCACGAGAAGCGCCTGCCCGTCGGCAGCGACCCGGCCAAAGTGGAAGAGTTGCACAAGAAGTTTCTCGCAGCCGTCGACAAGGCACAGAGCTACGTCATTCCGAATGAGTTTTCTGAAATTGCCGAAGCCAACGGCACTGTGGACATGAACGCATCCACCGAAGAAGACCAGACAGAATTTCACTGGAGTATGCCGTCGAATCGGCTGGAGCTGTGGGCATATCTGGAAAGCAGCCGCATGAAGGACCCCGTCTCCCGCGAGTTCTACAAAGAACGCGACGTGGTGCAGGAAGAGCGTCGCATGCGCATCGACTCCAACCCCGTGGGCCGTATGGTGGAGCAGTTTCTCGCCACCGCCTATGTTGCGCATCCCTATGGCCGCAGTGGTGTTGGTTGGGAATCGGAAATCAGTCAGGTAACTGCCACCGAAGCCGATGCCTTCCGCAAGAAATACTACACGCCGTCGAACATGGTGCTCGCTATCGTTGGCGATTTTAAAACCAGCGAGTTGATGCCCATCATCGACAAATATTTTGACGGTATCCCAGCCGGCCCCAAGCCGGAAGAGATGACCACCGTCGAGCCGCCGCAGTTTGCAGAGAAGTCCGTCATCATTCGCGAGCAGACGCAGCCATTTTATCTTGAGGGCTACCATCGCCCAAATTATCGCGACCCCGACGATGCCGTTTATGACGCCATCTCCGGCATCCTTTCCGATGGCCGCACCTCGCGTCTCTATCGCAGCCTGGTGCGCGATCAGGGCATCGCAGCGGAAGCAGCTGGATTCAGCGGCTTCCCCGGTCAGAAGTACGCCGGGCTCTACGCCTTCTACGCTGTACCGTTGCCCGGCCACACGCCGGATGAAATGGGCGCGGCCATCCACAAAGAAATCGACAAGCTGAAATCCACCGACGTGACCGATGAAGAGCTTGCCATGGTCAAGACGCGCGCGCGTGCCAACCTGCTGCGCGGACTCGACAGCAACGATGGCCTTGCCGAGCAACTCGCCACCTACCAGATGCGCTTCGGCGACTGGCGAGAGCTATTCAAAGACCTGGACAAAATTGACGCCGTCACCAAGGGCGACATTCGCCGCGTAGCCAACAAGGTCTTCATTGATTCCAACCGCACCTACGCAGAAATAGAATTCGCGCAGCCCAAGGCACCCGCCGCACCTAAATCCGCCGCACCCAGCACGGGCGCAACCGGCAACGGAGGTACAAAATAATGCGCCGCATACTGATTGCTTCCCTGCTCTTGATTTTTGCTGCTGGAGCCTCTGCCCAGAAAACCACTACCTCGGCCGCACAGAAGCCGTGGGAAAAGATTCCCATTCCTCCGCTGCATGCATTTCATCCGCAGCAACCGAAACGCATCGTGCTGAAGAACGGCATTGTGATTTTTCTGCAGGAGGACCACGAACTCCCGTTCATAGATGGTTTCATCAACATCCGCGGAGGTTCGCGCGATGAACCCGCAGCCAAAGCCGGCCTCGTCCGCATCTACGGCGAAGCATGGCGCACCAGCGGCAGCGTCACCATCAGCGGAGACAAACTCGACGACCAGCTGGAGGCACGCGCCGCCACCGTGGAAAGTTTTGGTGATGCAGACTCCACCGGCATTTCCTGGTCCTCGCTCAAGGGCGACTTCGACACCGTCTTCAACTCCGCCGTCGACCTGCTCGAGCATCCCAACTTCCGTGCCGATAAACTGCGCCTGGCGCAACGGCAGATGCTCACCAGCATCGTCCGCCGCAATGACGAAGCCGACGCCATCGCCAGCCGCGAAGCCCGCAAACTCGTCTACGGCAAAGACAATCCCTACGCACGCTCTGCTGAGATTGCCACCGTTCAGTCGGTCACGCTCGACGACCTGAAGGCATGGCACGATCGCACCGTTGTCCCCGGCAACATGCTCATCGCGGTCTCCGGCGATTTTGACCCCGTCGCCATGGAAGCCAAACTACGCGCCGCGTTTGAGTCGCTGCCCACCGGCCCGGTCTCCGCGCCCATGCATACCACCTTCCCCGGCCCCAAACCCGGCGTCTACTTTATTCAGAAGGATGATATCGACCAATCCAACATCTCCATCGTTGGTCTCGGCACCCAGCGCAACAATCCCGACTACTATGCGCTCTCGGTGATGAATGAAATCTTTTCCGGCGGATTCGGTTCGCGCCTGATTCAGGACATTCGCACCAAACAGGGCCTCGCCTACGAAATATTCGGCACCT
>CAIZGA010000341.1 GCA_903932385.1 uncultured Acidobacteriota bacterium | reverse complement strand
TCACCAATCAAACGTAGCGAAGCGGCAATCTGCGGGTTCTTGAAAATCTCTCCAACCTTCGGATAGGTTCCATTTGGCAGAAAAACTTTTGCGAATGCGGGACGGTTAGAAAATCCCATACCGTATTTTTCCCAATTTGCGGAATCAGTCTCTGTAACCGGAAAACCATTTTCCGCAAGCGCTTCAGCGGGTTTCAAATCTTCTGCGAGCAAAAGCTTGCCAAATCGTTTTTGCAATTCGACCCAGCCGGCCACGGCACCCGGCACAGTGACGGAATCGATGGAACTGGCGGCGATTGTGTTACGTCCCTTCGCCTGCATCGCGGCAATCGACTGCGCGGCGGCAGACCAACCGCTGGAGTTGAGCGCATACAGTTTCTTGGCCTTGTTGTCCCAGACCAACGCAAACAAGTCGCCACCGATGCCGTTCATCATCGGCTCAATCACGCCGACAGCAGCGTTGGCAGCGATGGCCGCATCCACGGCGTTTCCGCCTTTTGCCAGAACAGCCGCACCAGCCGCAGAACCCAGCGTCTGCAACGTGGCAGCGATGCCGTAGCGATTTACTGTCATGGAGAATGCATTGTCGCGCCCCGGCTCCGGCAGATAGGTACGGCCCGGGCTGTACATCCCGGTGATATCGGACTGGGCTTTACGCGCTGCACTCTGCGACTGCCCACCGCCCTGCCGCGATGCGCGCGGCGTAGCATTCGATGGTGCTGCTGCGTCTTGCGCCATGGTCAACGAAGGTATGAGCAGAAGAAACACTGCGACGGTGGCAGTACAACGTTGAAGAAAAATTTGCCGATGCATGGGGGTCGGACTCCTTTAATTGGTGCGCGGTGACAAGCAATAGCTGCCGACAAGGGTACAGTGTTGAACTGTGATAAATCCATCACTACATAACGTGCGTATAAAATTTCTTTCCGTTGAAGCAGAAAAAGACTCCACCGACATAAATGATGCACACATAACAAAGGCCCTGCCTACAGCAGGGCCTTGAGTATTCCAGCTACAAACTATTCTTCTTCTACTTCAGTGTGAACCTTGGCCGAAGCAATCAGTTTGTCGGCAATTAACTGCGGCACAACATCGTAATGGCTGTTTTCCATGCGAAAACTACCGCGTCCCTGCGTGATGGACGTGAGCGTGGTGGAGTAGCTGAGCATCTCCGCCAGCGGCACTTCCGCTTTGATGTGCGTGGCCGCGCCGCCGCCTGCAGTCACGGATTCCATACCCTGCACCCGGCCGCGCCGACCATTGAGGTCCCCCATCAATGCGCCTGCAAATTCTTCCGGCGCATCGATTTCCACGTGCATCACTGGTTCCAGCAACACGGGCTTGGCCTGCTCCATACATTTACGGAATGCCAGTCGTCCGGCCATTTTGAAAGAAAGTTCGTTGGAGTCCACATCGTGATAACTGCCGTCGATGACCGTGACTTTGTAATCCACCACGGGATAGCCGGCAAGAAATCCACGAGCCGCAGTTTCCTGAATTCCCTTTTCAATCGCAGGAACATACTGGCGTGGAATAGCACCGCCGAAGATTTCGTTGGCGAATTCAAATCCACTGCCACGTGGCAATGGTTCAATGCGAATTTTGCAATCGCCGTATTGCCCGTGTCCGCCGGATTGTTTCTTGTGTTTGCCCTGCGCTTCAGCACGCGCGCGAATAGTTTCGCGGTACGGCACCTTGGGCGACTTCAGCGTGACTTCTGTGTGATAGCGTTTGCGCAATCGACTGACGACGGCTTCAATATGCACCTGGCCGGTACCGGCGATAAGAAACTCCGCCGTCTGCGGGTCGCGGAAGAAACGTAGCATGTTGTCCTCTTCCATCAACTTGTGCAGCGCAACGGATAGCTTGTCTTCGTCCGCGCGAGTCTTAGGCTCAATGGCGTAGGTCATCGCCGGTTCGGGCGTTGGCGGCAGGTCCAGCAACACATCGCCGCCTTTCGGGCCCAGCGTGTCACCGGTCATGGTGTCGCGTAGTTTGATGGCAGCGCCAATATCTCCGGCATGCAGCTCACCAACTTCAACGGTCTTTCTGCCTTGAATCACCGAGAGATGTGCAAAGCGCTCGGTGGATTTTCGTGTGTAATTTTCTACAGTCGCGTCATTCTTCAAAACTCCGCTAAGAACTTTGAAGATGGAAATTCTGCCGGAGAAAGGGTCGTTCATGGATTTGAAAACCATCAGCGTCAGCGGTTCTGTGTCTGAAACCGGGCGAACCACGGCATCATCCCCATTGCCGTTGGTATGCGCTGCGGTTGCGGACTTCTTCAGCACCACCGGCTCGCGTTCCAACGGAGAAGGCGTATATACGTTAATGAAGTCCAGCAGATGATCAGTTGCAATACTGCGCAGACCGTTGGTGAACATCACCGGAAAAATTCTGTCTTCGCGAATGGCTTCATGCAGCGCAGAAATTAAATGTTCTTCTGGAATCGTGCCAACGGCGAAGAACTCTTCCATCAATTCATCTTTGCCTTCCGCTACCAATTCCACCAGCGCTTCATGCGCGGCCTTTGCTTCAGCGGCCAGTGCAGCAGGAATTTCACCGGTCTTGCCGCGACCGTTTCCATCCGGCGTGTACATAAAAGATTCCATGGTGACGAGATCCACAACGCCGTGGAAACCCAACTCATCCACAATCGGAATCTGCACCGGAACCACAGCGCGTCCCCAACGTTCGCGCATGCCTTCAATCAATGCATCGCTGCCGCTCAGGTCGGCGGGCTGCGTGCGGTCCATCTGGTTCAGCACAATCATGCGCGGCATTTTGCATTCTTCAGCATATTTCCAAACGCGATCCGTGACCGCCTCCACACCATTCAGCGCATTCACAAC
>CAIZGA010000340.1 GCA_903932385.1 uncultured Acidobacteriota bacterium | reverse complement strand
GGCAAAGGCAAGCTCACCCTCACCGGTCAGCTCGGCGACGTCATGCAGGAGTCGGCGCAGGCCGCACTCACCTACATTCGCAGCCGCGCCGCTTCGCTCGGCCTCGCCCGCGACTTCTACCGCAACGTCGACATCCACGTGCACGTCGCCGAAGGCGCCATTCCCAAGGACGGCCCCTCCGCCGGCATCACCATGGCCACCGCCATGGCCAGTGCCCTCGCCAAGATTCCAGTCCGCCGCGACATCGCCATGACCGGGGAAATCAATCTCCGCGGCAAGGTGCTGCCCATCGGCGGCCTCAAGGAAAAACTTCTCGCCGCGCATCGTGCCGGAATTTTTGAGGCCATCATGCCGCGCGAAAATGAGAAGGACCTGAGCGACCTGCCAGACCTCATCAAGAACACCATGAAGCTGCACTTCGTTTCAGAAATGGACGAAGTCCTGCGCCTCGCCCTTGAAGGCCCGCTGCCGCAACTGCAGGAGGGTGGCGACCTGCCTGTGCCACCGCCGGCAGAAACTCCTACGCGGCAAATCTCACGTCAGTAATTTTTATCGGGGACGGTTCAGCAGCGTGAACACTATACCGGCAGCTCTTGCCACGTGTTCCGCTGCCTGCCCCATGCTCTGGCGCACCATATGCAGAATCACAAATCCGGCGATGTAGTAATCGGATATCACAATCGTATTGACCATGATTCTGTGCCGAATGTTGCGCCGCTACATGAAAATAAAATGAATATTCGATTGCAACTTAGCGCGTACCCCTTTCGTCAACCGCACAAATGATCCTGAGCAAACAAAAATGCGCCGACCGGCATACCGCCAGCGGCGCATCTTTTCGTTACCAAATCTTTCAGGCGATTCTTTAGCAGCCGCCCGCAATCGACGGAATCAACATGACTTCATCGCCGTCTTTGAACTCATACTTCTCGTTGCCCAGAAAGCGGATGTCTTCATCATTCACGTACACGTTGATGAACTTCCGCAGATGGCCGGTCTCGTCCTTCAGATGCAAGGCCAGGTCGGGAAATGTTTTTTCAATGTCGGCCACCAGGCCGCTCAGGTTGCTGGCGCTGGAGTCGAGCTCCTTCTTGCCGCCGGTGTGTTTGGTAAATGCTGTGGGCAATAAAACTCTAACGGACATGTACGCCTCCTGCCACCAGGTTGTCTGCATCGGCCGAAGCCGCGGTGGGCAATGCATTGAGTGAACTCAAGTACTCCTCAAAATCCTTCAGCCTCGGCCGTACCGCCGGCTCCGTCGCATACAACTCGGTCAGTACGTCGGTCGTCTTCAAGCCGTTGCCGGTAATGCACAGCACGGTGGTCTCGCCTTCTTTGATGCGTCCCTGTGCAATCAGTTTCTTCGTCACCGCCGTGGTCACGCCGCCGGCAGTTTCCGTAAAGATGCCTTCCGCTTCGGCCAGCATCTGGATGCCCGCAACCACTTCCTCGTCGGATACATCTTCAGCCCAGCCGCCGCTTTCCAGAATCGCCTTCTTCGCATAGGGTCCGTCGGCAGGATTTCCAATCGCCAGCGAACGTGCAATCGTCGACGGCTTCTGCGGCTCCATATCGTTGCCGGTCTTCACCGCCGTAGAAATCGGCGAGCAGCCGGTGGCCTGCGCTCCAAAGAAGCGCACCTTCTTTTCTTCCACCAGTCCCAGCGCAATCAATTCCGCAAAGGCCTTCTTGATTTTCGTAATCAGCGATCCGCCCGCCATCGGCACCACCACGTTGTCCGGCAGCTTCCAACCCATCTGCTCGGCAATTTCGTAGCCCACCGTCTTTGAGCCTTCCGCGTAATACGGCCGCAGGTTCACATTCACAAATCCCCAGTTGAATCGGTCGGCAATCTGCGAGCACAGCCGGTTCACATGGTCATAGTTGCCGTCAATCCGCACCAGCCGTGCGCCGTACACCTGCGTGTTCAGGATCTTCGCCGGCTCCAGGTCCGCCGGTATCAGGATGCAGGCCTT
>CAIZGA010000339.1 GCA_903932385.1 uncultured Acidobacteriota bacterium | reverse complement strand
TCTACTACGCCGGACATGGTTCGCTGCGCATCAACAGCCAGGGAACAAAACTGGCGATGCTCTACAACGGCAAACCGAACCATGCCGACAGCACGCTGGTTCCCTCCGATGCGTGGACCGGCGGCTACGACATTCTTGACCGCGAGATGACGCACATCTTCAACGACGCAGTGGACAAAGGCATCCACCTGACCGTGTTGATGGATAGCTGCCATAGTGGATCCTTCACCCGCGGCCTTGAACTCGGCAAGCAATTTACGGAACGCTCGATTACCTACGATCCGCGCGACATCAATAAGGGCCCGGAGACTTTGCCTAATGGCGAGAAGATGCCATCGCCCTCTGACCGGGAGAAGAACCCGGCGGTTATCTTTACTGCGGCACAGCAGGACCAGACAGCGAAGGAGGGAAAGTTTGCCGATGCGCCCGACAATACCGACCACCACGGTGCCTTCACGCTGGCGTTGATCCGCACTCTGGAAACTCTGCCGGCTGATGCACCGGCATCTGACATCTACCGGCAGGTGCGCGCCACGATGGAAGGCGAGGGCGTGGACGACCAGACGCCGTGGATGGACTCGACTGATAATCGAAAGGCTCAGCCGCTTTTTGGCGGCGTCACCGGCGATTCCAGCAAAGCGCGCGCGGCGGTGATTGGCATAGATGATGACGGCACGGTGCTGCTGGATGCCGGCAAACTTTCTGACATTAATGCCGGCAGCGAATTCACTGCACTGTATCCGGACAGCAATGGGCAACATGTATTGTTGCGGGTAAAAAATCTGGAAGGCATTACACATTCGCGAGCGGAAATTGTTTCGCCTGCGGGATCCAAGGTCACTATCAGCCAACTTTTTGTTTTGAGCAAGTGGGTGCCGGACGCATTGGATGCCGTGCACTTCTGGATGTGGCCGAATAATCTATCCATGGCAGAGATTCAAGCAGCTGTGGCCCAGGTGCATTTGGCCGGTGTCGCGACCATCGCCGACGCCGCAGAAGAACCCTGGACCGACATGCTGGCATGGAACGGAACGGCGTGGGAACTGCATCATGCGGCAAAATCCTCGACGACGAAGTTGCAGAGTGTGTTGACTGCGGCGGATTTGCCTACGCTGCAAAATGTACATGGAAAAATCTGCGTCAACGATACGGTGACCGATGCTGAGACGAAATTACTGGCAACATCACATGGCATCAGCGTGGCGTATAAAGCCAGTCCGAATAGCTGCCAGACATTTCTGCTGAAGAACGACGGTGACTGGGTGCTGCAGCATACTGAAAACGCCGCCATCACACCGCTGGGGGAAAAACTTCGTGCGGCCGCGTTGAAGACTGCCCTGAAAAAGAATGCGAAGTTGTGGGTGAATTTACCACCGCCGAACGAACTGGCACAGCAACTGACTCTGCACGAGAAAGACAGCCTGGTGCAGGGGGTGGATGATGCAGACAAGGCCGAGTACATACTTGTGGGCAGCATTGAAGGCGGTAAACCGCAGTGGACATGGTTCCACAAAGATGAATATTCGCAGGGTCCAAAGGCAGCACTCACCACCGACCACACGGCAGGTTGTTCCACACAATCGAAATATCCGGTTCGCACGGACTGGATTGGATTGACCGGCACTGCTGCGGTGGCGAACGCGAGCAGTTCGCTGAATACCTATGCCGCACGACTGGCCAAGCTGAATGGCTGGCTGCATCTGGTGGGCAGCCCAGACAATAATACAGATGCCGATTTCTACAAGTTGGAGTTGAAACATGTCAGCGATACAAGCCAGTTAAACATGAATACGCCGGATGCGGAAGGCGACAAGCTGCAGATGTATCTGAAGTCCAGCATTACGATTCGCGAAAAACGGTGGATTTATGTATTGGACATCAATTGCCAGGGCAAAGGCACACTGCTGTATCCGCGCAAAGCCGGGGGCAACCAGTTTCCGAATGATGCCGATACTGCGCGAGAATTTCCGCTGCCCGGAACCGGCAGCCTGCATATTGGCGCGCCGTTTGGCGTAGAGAC
>CAIZGA010000338.1 GCA_903932385.1 uncultured Acidobacteriota bacterium | reverse complement strand
GCATCGCCGTCCAGCACGGCCTGTACTTCGGTGTACGTCATGCGTTGCGCCGAAGATATGATTCCCTCGGAAATTTCCGCGCGCACCACTTCGCCTTCGCCGTCAATTTCCATCACGCAGCTCAGCACCAGCCGCTCTTCGCGTGGCCGCAGGCTGCAGATGCCGCTCGAAAGTTCCGGCGGCAACATCGGCACCGCGCGGTCTGGAAAATATACCGACGTCCCCCGCACTCGAGCTTCCAAGTCCAACGCCATGCCCGGCTGCACGTAATGCGCCACATCGGCAATATGCACCTGCAACTCGTGATTGCCATTCGCAAGCGGCCGCACCATCACCGCATCGTCAAAGTCCCGCGCCGTCTCGCCGTCAATCGTCACAATCGGCAGACCGCGAAAATCTTTCCGCCGCTGCACTTCCTCCGGCTCCAGCTTCGCCACCGTCTGCTGCGATGAAGCCACCGCTTCCTCCAACACCGCCGGCGGAAATACATGCGGCAGGTGGTGCTTGCGGATAATAATTTCCACGTCCACGCCAAAGGCATCCGGCAGTCCCAGCACTTCCACCACGCGCCCGCGCGCCGGTTGCGACATCGTCGGAAACGAAAGTATCTCCACCTCCACCGCCATGCCGTCCAATGCCATCGCGCCCGCAGATCCTTTCGTCACGCGCTGCATTTCCTTCGGCAGTTGCGCCAGCGCTTCCTCGCCCAGCACACGGTGCGGACTTGCCGCCGGGGCCGTCGGCCACTCGCCCTCATTCTCAATCGCAATCGGCTGCGTCATGCGTTCATCCAGCGGCGTCACATAATTTCCCTTGGTCGCCAGAAAATGTACCGCCGTCCGCTGCGCAAACTGCCGCTTCACGCCGCTCGCGTGGAAGATGCCCACCATCGTCGCATTGCGCCGCGTCAACACCCGCGCTATGCGTCCAGACCTCCGGCCATCACGTCCCGCCGGCGCCATCTCCACCAGCACCTCGTCGCCCTGCATCGCGCCGTTCATGGCATTGGGTGGAATAAAAATATCGCCATCAATTTTCTTCTCACCGCTCACCCGCACAAATCCGTAACCGTCGCGATGCAGGTCCAGCCGGCCCGCAATTAAATCTTCTGATGCCGTCATCCTCGGCCGACTTCCGCCAACAGGTCTCCTGCCGACCTTGCGATCCGCACTCTGCGGCAACGCCCAACTCTCCGCATCCGGTTTCACCAACTCGCCCCGCGCCACCAACCGCGCCAGTTGTTCCAGCAGCAGCCTCCGCTCGCGTCCGCCGCCCAGCCCAAGCTCGCGCACCAGTTGTTTGTATCCCGCGCGCTGCTGTGCGCTCCGCCCCACCCGCTGCAACAACTCGCGGTCCTGCACCCCGGTCGGGCTTCCTGAATTATGGCTACGACGCACTTGATGTCTTTTCTTCATTAGAGTTATCTTATTGTTCCCGGCAGGTTTTGTGCTCCCCTGCACCGTTCGCGCTATCTCAATTCGGAACATAAACCCTTCCGAATCGAAATCTATGTAATATCTGTGTAGCGCCATTTGGCCGGAGAAGCGGTACTATCGTCTGTGTAAGGAGCTTGCGCGGTCGTCGACGCTGCACGCATCCCCTATGAATACCCGAAAGGATTGCATCTATGTGGAAGCCAACTCAGCCCGGTAGCACTCCAGTTTCATCGGAGCCCATCCGTCCCGCAGCAACTCCAGTCCCCTATGAACCAGCTCCGGCGCGCGTCAGCGCTGCCGTGCCGCAACCCGCTGGCGAACAAGCCACCATCGGCAAGTCGCTCATCGTCAAAGGTGAAATCAGCGGCGCCGAATCTCTCTTCGTTGACGGCAAAGTGGAAAGTGCCATCAACCTGCCCGGCAACCGCGTCACCGTCGGCCGCAACGGCCAGGTCGCGGCCAGCGTCTCGGCCCGCGAAGTCGTCGTCCTCGGCAAGATTAAGGGCAACGTCCAAGCCACGGACCGCGTTGACATCCGTGCCGAAGGTTCCCTCACCGGCGACGTCATCGCCGCTCGCATCAGCATTGAAGACGGTGCCTTCTTCAAAGGCGGCATCGACATTCGCAAAGGCGGCGTCACCAAGGACGAAAAGTCTGAAGCCAAACCCTCCATCTCCCTCAGCAACGGTTCGGCTGCAAATGCCGCTCCGGAAATTCAGATTCCGCTTTCACAGGCATAACGCACAGGCTTTCGATCCAGATTCTGCACCCTCAGAATTAATCCGGATTCAAGCTTCCACGGCCCCGCACTCAAACGCGGGGCCAAACTTTCTTAATTCCGCCCCACATTTGTCATTGAATTTACTTCTATCTCTTTTTAGATTTTGCCTTTGCCTCGATCCCGCTGAATCCTTTGACCTTGATCGGTGTCCATCCGTGTAATCCGTGGTCGGCTTTTACCGCCGTATAAATTGCGCCATCATCTGCTCCGGCAACTTTGACCCACTCAACTTCAGCACGCCCACGCAGCACACTCCCCACACCGCCATGCCCAGCCCCAACTGCATCAGGTCGCCGCT
>CAIZGA010000337.1 GCA_903932385.1 uncultured Acidobacteriota bacterium | reverse complement strand
CGCCCTTCACCACCGCAGGCTTCGAAACCTGGGTCGCGCCGGGCGTCAACAACTGGTCAGTCGTCTGGCCAGACTCAAACGATGGCCTCTCGAACATCCAGCAGTTCGTCGCCGAGGGCCAGAAGCAGCACTCGACCGGCATGCTCAACACCGTCTGGAACGACGATGGCGAAGGACTCTTCAACATGGACTGGTACGGCGTGCTCTTCGGCGCTGCCGCCTCCTGGCAGCCCGGCGAAAGCAGCATCCCGCAGTTTGAATCCAGCTTCGGCCAGGTATTCCACGGCGATTCGACCGGCAAAATCAATCAGGCGCATCTCGAACTGATGGCCGCGCACACGCTGCTGCAATCCACCGGTGTCGGCGACGGCAACGACTCGCTTTTCTGGGCCGACCCGTGGAGCGAAGACGGTCAGGCGCTCGGCGCAAAACTCCGTCCCATTCTGCATGACCTCCGCCTGCATGCCGAAAACGCGCTTACTCTCATCGCCCAGGCCCGCGCCGCCGGCAACCTGCGCGAAAACGACGCGCTCGACGCAATGGACCTCGGCGCCCGCCGCTTTGATTTCATCGGCCTCAAGTTCGAGCTCTCCGACCAGATGATTCTCGGCTACCAGAAGGCGTATCAGGAGCAGCTTGACCCGGCCAATCGCAGCGACGTCAGCCGTCAGCTCGGCCGCATGCTCGGCACCAACGGCTTCTGCGAAGACATCCGTGATGGCTACTCACTGACGCGCGACGAGTACGAGCAGGTCTGGCTGGGCGAGAACCGCCCGTACTGGCTGCACAATGTGCTGGCACTGTATGACAAGTCCACGCAGCTCTGGCTGGCGCGTATCGACAAGATTCAGGCTGCACGCCGCGAGTGGAATGCATCTCACGTTCTGCCCCCGGCGTCTTCACTCGGCATGCCGGAAAATCTGGAATCCACGCCGCCACCGCCAACCACCACCGCATCGCGCTAACAGCCGCGCAGCGGGTATAGACTTAAACGCGGGGCCGACATTGGCTCCGCGTTTTATTTGGATAGGAAATCCGTATGCTGACTGCCATTACCGCTGCTCGTCTGCTCACTCCGAATGAAGTTGTTGAATCGCCGCTGGTGCTTGTTGAGGATGGCAAGATTCTTTCCATTGCCAGTCGTAACGGCGCAGAAACTCCGCACGACGCGCGGCATATTGATTTCGCCGGCGCAACGCTGGTTCCTGCCTGGCTCGACATTCACATTCACGGAGCTGCCGGGCACGATGTAATGGAAGCTACGCCCGAAGCCGTTGCCAACGTTGGAAAATTTCTTGCAACACGTGGCGTCGCGAACTTCTTCCCCACCACCGTCACCGCGCCGATTGATTCCATTCTTCACTCGCTCGAAGGCATCGCCAACGCGATTGAAAATCCTTCGGCCACAGGCGCGCGCGCCATCGGCATACATCTTGAGGGGCCCTTTCTTTCACACGCCAAGCGCGGAGTTCATCCGCCGGAGCTTCTCGTCAATCCAAGCGTTGAGCTATTTGACCGATTCTGGCAGGCCGCACGCGGCCACATCAAGCTGATGACCATCGCTCCGGAAATTCCCGGCGCGCTCGACACGATTGCCCATTCCGTCAAGCTCGGCGTGCGCATCACACTCGGCCACTCCAACGGCACGTTGGCGGAAGCGAAGGCTGGCGCTTTTGCCGGAGCACATAGCTTCACACATACTTACAACGCCATGCGCGCGCTCGACCATCGCGAGCCCGGCATCCTCGGCTATGCGTTGGCCAGCGATTTATATGCCGATCTCATCTGCGACGGCATTCATGTCGCGCCTGAGGCGGTTGAAATTTATTGGAAGTCGAAGGGCCCTGAACGCGCAGTTCTAATTACCGACGGCATCAGTGCCACCGGCATGCCGGATGGAAAATATATGCTCGGGCATCTTGAAGTCACCGTAGCGAATGATACCTGCACGGCGAATGGCGTCCTCGCCGGCAGCGTACTCATGATGGATAAGGCCGTTCGTAACTTCGCAGCCTTCACCGGAGCCACACTAGCGCAGACCGTGCAGCTGGCCAGCGCCAATCCCGCGCGCATGATGGGCCTTGACGACCGCATCGGTACACTCGTCGCAGGCCGCGCGGCAGACATCACCGTGCTGGATGAAAAGAGTAATGTTGTCGCTACATTAATCAACGGCGAGCAACAGAACTAGCGAAGCTTCAGCGTCGTCAGCGCAAACAACGCAAACACCAGTGCCAGAATCCAGAAGCGCACAATCACCTTCGACTCCGACCATCCCACCAATTCAAAGTGG
>CAIZGA010000336.1 GCA_903932385.1 uncultured Acidobacteriota bacterium | reverse complement strand
GTGAGCTTGTCGTTATAGCGTGTGTTCAGGATGTGCGCCACCGTGTCCCAGACCCAGTCCGTCGGTTTGGATGCGCCCAGTTCATCCAGCACCAGCACTTCCGCCTCAAAAATCGGCTTCAGGATTTCCAACTCCGTCGTCGCCACCTGTTTGTTCCAGGAGTTCTGCACCTGCTTCAGCAGATCGCGATAATCGCAGAAAAGTCCGTGCGCGCCTTTTTCAATCACCAGGTCACGCAGGATGCTGACGGCCAGATGCGTCTTGCCCACGCCGATGGAGCCGGTCAGCAACAGGCCGCGGCCATCGGTTTCCAGAGGAAAACCTTCCACAAAGCGGCGAGCCGCCAGCCGGGCTTTTGCCAGCGAAGTGTCGGCGCCGCTGAAGGCCGTCTCAAAGCTTTCAAAGGAGCAATGTTCGTACCGCCGCGGGATAAAGGCGCGCTCCAGCCGCCGTTCAGCCATCAGAAGGGTCTGGCATTCGCAGCGTCCGGCGTAGGTGCTGCCGTCTTCGCGGGTCAAAATGCGATGTCCGGTGCCGCTGCAGATTGGGCATGTATCTGGCATAGAAGCATTATGGTACAGCGTGGCGGAAGTTGCCGTGCTCTGGAGAACCGGGGAGGCAGAGTGGAAAACTACCGCAAACTCCGATAGACTGGTAATTGCGTCTGGAGCGGTAATTCAGGCTGTCTCGGGCGGCCCACACAGGCCCCGGGATTCAGCTCGCACATTCCAAGTCCGCAAGTTTATGCGAAAGGTTTCTGGTACAAAGCAATGCCTAAAGAGGGAATTCATCCGGAGTACACGTTAACTGAAGTGAAGTGCGCCTGCGGGAACCACTTCCAGACCCGTTCGACCCACAAGGGCGAGATCCACGTGGAAATCTGCTCCAACTGCCATCCGTTCTTCACCGGCAAACAGCGCTTGGTGGATACTGCGGGACGCGTGGAGCGCTTCCGCCAGAAGTACGCGAAGAGCGACGCAGGCAAGGCCGATGCAAAGGCCGCAGCCACGAAGTAATCGCAGCGCCATGGGCAAATCTGCAAGGCCTCCGCTGCGGCGGGGGCTTTGTTGTTGCAGAGTAAAAATTTCAGCAGCGGGCTGAGCAGATGCAAAAGCACTGGGAAAAAGAAATGCAACACCCCACGCCCACCGGCGGCCATGTGCCACCGGAGATGGTGATTGGCGGCGTGCGCATTGCGCCGGCAACCGTGTTGGCTCCCATGGCCGGCGTGACCGACACAGTTTTCCGCCGCTTCATCAAAAATGCCAGCGCCTTCACCGCCGGTGCGAATGCGGGGCTGGAAGAAAAAGTGGAAGCCGCCACCAGCAATCAGCAATCCGGCTGCGGCCTCATCATGACGGAGTTCACCTCCGCCGACGGCCTCTCGCGCATGCGTGAATCCAAACGCAAACGCTACCTGACTTACTACGACGACGAGCATCCCATCTCCGCGCAACTCTTCGGATCGAATCCGGAGACGCTGGCCGACTCCGCGCGCATTGTGGAAGACGCGGGCTTTGATCTGGTTGATTTAAATCTGGGCTGCCCGGCCAAACGCGTGGTGCGTTGCAACGGCGGCAGCGGTTTGCTGCGCGACCTGCCGTTGATTGCGAAAATTTTTGAAGCCGTACGCGGCGCGGTCAAAATTCCCTTCACCGTGAAATTTCGCCTGGGTTGGGACGACAACAATATTGTCTGCGTGGACCTGGCCAAGCTCGCAGAAAATTGCGGCTTGAATGCCGTGGCGTTGCACGCGCGCACCCGCGAGGCCGGTTACACGGGCCTGGCGCAATGGCAGTGGATTGCCGCGGTGAAGCAGTCGGTGCGCATCCCGGTGATTGGCAACGGCGATGTGCGCACGCCGGAGAACGCCGCCGCGCTGGTGGAACAGACCGGCTGCGATGGCGTGATGATTGGCCGCGCCGCGCCCGCAAACCCGTGGATCTTCCGCCAGATTGCCGAATACACATCATCCAAGGCCGCTACCGGCACCGGCAGCTACGTGAAGCCCACCGATGCCGACCGCTATCAGATGATTCGCACGTATTTTTCCATGCTGCTGGAAGAGGCCGACTCCGGCAGTGCCGTGGGCCGCGAGTGCGCCGGCAAGATGAAGCAGTTCGCCAGCTGGTTCACGCATGGCGTCCCCGGCGGAGCTGCATTGCGCCGCGCAATTTTTGAGTCGAAGACCAGCGAAGGCGTGCTGGGCGCAGTGGAAGAATTCTTTGCCAAGCGTAGCGAGTCCGGCGCCGGCGACATTGAACCCGGCGTGATGCTGAACGACATGCCGATGGAAGCTTACTGCGACTGAGTGAAATGAAAAAAATCATATTAATCACGATATGGTTGGCTGGTGTAATAGCTTTTGGATTTTTTACTATCTTCTTTGCTGCTGGAATGGTTATTTTTCACAAATATGCGATTTCTGCTTTTCTTGTAGCTTTGTTCAATGTCTTTGGTGCCATATATTCATACAGATTTTTGCGAGAAGAATTAGGCGGGCCGAAAGTTATCCAGAACAGATCTCCATGGATAACGGACGAGCTGCAGAAAGTCATATCAAAAATTTGGGAAAGGCAATAGTTGTTTAGCGAACCACACCGCTGCGTTTTTTCCAGACGACGCGGACTTCCTTGCGCCAGCGTTCGTCGAGCGCGACCAGTGTCCACTCAATTTCCGGCTTGAAGTATCGCAGCACAACTTCAGTGGCGGGATGAATGCGCAGCGCGGGCGCGACCAGATACAGCCGTGGCGGCAGCGGAGAAAGTGCCGTGCCGGGAAAATATCCGTGGCGTTGAAATTCGCCGAGCCCGGTGGCGGGGTCCGGCGGCTGCGCGTGGTGCCAACGCACACGCACCCAGTAGTCCAGCCCCTGAACGGCAAGATGCAAATCTTCCGCAGCTTTTAATTCCAGCACGCACAAACGTCCATCGCTTGAAACCGCCAGCAGGTCGAGCATGCCGCGGTCTCCTGCAGAAAACGCCGGCACCTGCGAATAAACCTGTGCGGAGTGAAGATGCGGCGCGATGGATTTTTCCAGTACCGCCAGGTTGCGGCGCAGCACCGACTCCAACCATCGCTCCGGCTGCAGACGATAGAGCGCATCGCGCTGGTTACCGGCGGCGTGGCGGCTGCGATGCAGTTGCGCCAGCATCTCGCGCAGCTGCGGTTCATTCTCCTCCGTCAGCGGAGTTTCCGCCGCGCCCGCGCCAAAAGTAATTTCCACCACCTGCTGAAAACTGCTGGCCGAGGTGCCCATGCGCGCGCGCGCAAACTCCAGTCCATGCAGATGGAATCCCATCTCGGCGGCATTCTCCACGCGCGTATCCACCAGCGGCCGCATCTCCGGCGGCAGCATCTGCAGGATGCGTTCGCGCGCCGCGGCAAAACGTTCCTGCGCGAAACCGACCGTCGGCGCATGAACGAGCCGCGTGGACAGATTGCCCTGATCGCTTGCGTCTAGAAGTGTCAGCGTGTCGTCGGTGTCATCGAGTTCATACAACTCATACTGCGCGATGCGCGGATTGAGCCACGCAATTCGAGAGAGCGTAAGCGTGGCGCAGCCGGGCGGCAGAATAAGTCGCAGCCCGCTGAAGAGTCGACGCCCGCCGGCGTGGTCGCGACAATGTGCCAGCCATAGAATGCCAAGCGTGAGTACGCCGTCGATTGTGGATTGCGTTTCCGCCGCGCCGACGGCAATCACCGCCCACGCCTGCTGGCCGCATGCCATCACGCCGCGAACATACGCGGGGCCGAAGCTGCGTTCCAAATCCATGGCCGCGCGAAAACTTTCCGGCAGCCAGCCTTCAAAGTGGCGCGGTATGGCCCGTTCCACACGTCGCAATAATTGTTTGCGGCCGGCGATGCGCGTGGCCTGCCGCGTGGAATTTTCTACCGCACTGCGCGCGGCCCTGCGACGCAGAACACCGGGCTCATCCAGATTGACGGCGGCAACTTCCCAGGTGACGGCGCGCTTCTGGCCCAGCCGCAACGCGGCCAATCGCAGCGTGCCTTTGCGTTCGGCAACGCTGACAATCGTGCGGATTGCATCCAGATCCGCGCTCCACAAATGCAGAACGCAGCGCCCATGCTCAGTGGAGAGGGTATGCCGTGAACGGGTCAGGTCAAACAACACGCGGCCCGATTCGAGAATGACAGCATGCGGATGCGCGGCGATGTAGTCGGCAATCTGCGCGGCAATTTCTGCCGGGGATTGTTTCGGTGATTCTGCCGCCGCGTCTTGCTCAACGTTCATCGCGCGTCCGTGCCAACGAAATTTTTATTGCCAGCCCTTGGCTTTCGCCAACTCGGTAAGGTGTGCCGTGTGGTGCCGGCTGTGCCAGGAATACAACGCCAGCACGGTCTGAAGATCTGCACGGCCATTTACGGGATGATTGAATCCGCGTTGCCATTGTTCTTCAGTCAGCGAGCGCAGCAGCATCACCAGACGCGCATGACCCGCTTCAATAATCCTCAGCGAAAGTTCAATCGGCGCAGACTTGGCATCGGCCAGTTCAGCCCACAGCTGTTCTTCGTAGGCTTTGATAGTTGGCCAGTCTTCAGTGAGCGCGAGGCGAAAACGAATGGCCATGTTCTCATGGCTGTCGGCAATGTGGTGTATCAGTTGCCGCGCGGTCCAGCCGCCTTCGCGGTAGGGCGTCTCCAACTGCGCATCGCTCCAGCTGCCGGCGACGGCACGAAGCTTCGCGGGGAGTTGTTCGAGTGTGGCAATGTTGGCGGCGCGCAATTCCGCCGAATGCAATTCCGGTTTGGCAAAGCGGCCAATGGGGTAGCGTGGGTCGGTTGCTGTGGACATGGCAAATCCTTCAGAAATGATTTGTGTGGGGCCTGTTGGATTTTAGAGAACAAGGCGCGCCGCAATGACGCGCCTTGTCAAAAAAATATTACGACTTGCTGATGTTGACCATGGCAGTGTGGTCTTCCCACGTCAGCGTGAGAGTACCTTTGCCGGCGCCCTTGTTCATGATGATGTAAGCGAGGTTCTCAACCATGCTGGGCGGCTTGGACATGTGCATGCTGGTGCGGCCCAGGTCCTTGGTCGCATCGTAGCTCAGGCCCCACTCGCCGGTGGCCTTGCTCACAATGAGCTTCCAGTCGGCCGGGTTGCTGATGTCGACAAACAGTGTGTAGGTTCCTGCCGGCACCAACAGGTCGCCGAACTTCAGGTCGCCGCTGGTGGTGAGTGTGGTGGCGCTATTCGCACCGGCGCGCCACACGGGATAATGCTGTTCCTTGCTGTGGATGAGTCCGTCTGCGGTAAAGATTTTTCCTTCGCGGCCGCGAACGCGTGGCGAACTGTATGCGATGCTGATGGCGACGCCGCCGATGTTGCCTTTTTCCATTGCAGGCGGGCTGGCGGGTGCGGGCTTTGCGGCGGGTGCGGGTGCGGTCTGTGCGAGGAGCGAAGAGGTAAACGTTGCGGCGCTGATCAGAAGAGCGCTACAGATTGCGATAGTACAGAAGCGTTTCATGAATGATGTCTCCTTCGGTTTTGCAGCGACATGTACCTGAATGGCTTGCCTGGGGCGCATGGCCGTATGCGGCAATCTTACTTGGTCGGCGCGTGGCTGTGCGCCGGAAAATGATGAAGATTTGCACTGTACAAAAATCACAACAACCAGGCCGGGATCCACAACATCATAACCCCGCCAGCGATAGCATATCTGTATGCGTGGCTTCTTGAAAATCTGGCTGCTATGGATGGTATCTCTGCCGCTTGCAGCGCAGCAGCCCGCAGTGTATGCCGGTGCCGGTCCAGCGTTGTACGCGGGTGCAGACATGAACGACTATCCGGGTGATGCGGCACTGGCGGCCCTGCATCAGCGGCTTGCGTTTGTCGGCTATTGGCTGAATGCGCCGCCGGGAGAAACGAAAAATCCCTGGCGCGGCAAACGCAATGCGGTTCGTAAGGCCGGTCTCGGATTTCTGGTTCTCTACACCGGCCGATTGCAGCGGGAATTTATAGCGGAGTCGCGGCGAACTCGGCAGAGTGCAGCTGCTGTTGCAAAAGCGATGGGCACGCGCGATGCGGCCGCAGCCATTGTTGCCGCAAAGGCCGAGGGATTCCCCGCCCGCACAATTATTTTTCTCGACATTGAAGAAGGCGGCCGTATGACCGACGAACAGGCGGCGTATGTGTTTGCGTGGAGTGAATCGGTGGCTGCGTCAGCCTATCGCGCCGGTGCGTACGGAAGTGGTCAGCCAGTCAGCGAAGGCAATGGTGTGGTCATCACCACGGCGGATGACATCCGCACGCAAGTTGCACTGCGGCATCTGCATCCCATCACTCTGTGGATAGCGCAGGACGCCTGCCCGCCTGCGCCCGGTTGCGTTCTGCCGCCGCCACCGCTGTCGCAATCCGGCATTGCCAGTGCAGCCGTGTGGCAGTACGCGCAGTCGCCGCAGCGGAAGAACATCACCCGCAGTTGCGCGCAGACCTACACCGCCGGCAATTGCTATCTACCGGAATTGCCCGACGTGGAACTCGACCTGAACGCGGCAGAATCGCCCGACCCCTCGCATGGACGTTAACCTATTCCCGCAATGTGAAACAACGGGTGGCAATGTTTGCTGCGGAAACATATTTACCGTGCCGCCGCGCTACTATATTTAAATGACAGCTCCCACGGCTCACGGCGACAACTTCCAGACTCCTGATCACAAACGCTATTTTTATGAGAAGCTCGGCGTCACCGACCGGCTCATCGAACGCTGCCTGGGCGAGGCACTGGCCGCAGGTGGCGATTACGCCGACCTATATTTTGAGGCGGTCACGTCCACCAGCATCGGCGTGGATGAGTCGCTGGTAAAAACGGCGAGCCAGGGCGTCAGCGTGGGCTGCGGTGTTCGCGTGTTCAGCGGCGAACGCACCGGCTACGCCTACACCGACGATCTTTCTCCGGAGCGGCTGCTGCGCGCGGCACACACCGCGGCGTTGATTGCCAACGGTCCGAACAAGCAGAGCGTCGCCGGATTTCAGGAAACAAAAACGCCGAGCCTCTATCCGGTGACCGGCGCCAGCGTGGATGCGGAAACCGCGGCCAAGCTGGAACTGGTGATGCGTGCCGACCGCACTGCGCGTGCATTTGATTCGCGCATCATTCAGGTGCGTGCCACGTATGCCGATGAGTTGCGTCGCATCCTCGTCGTAGGCAGCGACGGCGTGTATGCCAGCGACACGCAACCGCTCGCGCGGCTGAATGTTTTTGTGATTGCGAAGGAAGGCGACAACGTTGCCCGCGGAACCAGCGGCGGCGGCGGTCGGCTGACGTTGGAAAATTTTCAGAGCGGAGAAAAAACTCCGGAGCGTTTTGCGCGGGAAGCGGCGCGGCAGGCTGTGTTGCAACTGGGAGCAGTAGCGGCACCCGCAGGCGAGATGGAAGTGGTGCTCGGCCCCGGCTGGCCCGGTGTGCTGCTGCATGAGGCCGTCGGTCACGGACTCGAAGCAGATTTCAATCGCAAAAAAACTTCTGCCTTTGCCGGACTCATCGGCCAGAAAGTTGCATCGAGTAAAGTGACCGTCGTCGACAACGGCCGTATGGAAAACCGTCGCGGATCGTTGAACGTGGATGATGAAGGCAATGCCACGCAGGAAACTGTGCTGATTGAAAACGGCATCCTCAAGGGCTATCTCAGCGATAAACTTTCCGCGCGACTGATGGGCATCGCCAGCACCGGCAGCGGTCGCCGCGAAAGCTATCGCCACATTCCCATGCCACGCATGACCAACACCTATATGTTGAGCGGCGAAGATGCGCCCGAAGATATTATCCGCAGCGTGAAGCGCGGCCTGTATGCGGTGAACTTCGGCGGAGGTCAGGTGGACATTACCAACGGAAAATTTGTTTTCAGCGCGAGCGAGGCCTACCTGATTGAAGACGGCAAAGTGACCGCGCCGGTGAAGGGTGCAACGCTGGTGGGCAACGGGCCGGAGGCGCTGAAGTACGTCAGCATGGTGGGTAACGATCTCGCGCTCGACGAAGGCATCGGCACCTGCGGCAAAGACGGCCAGAGCGTTCCGGTGGGCGTCGGCATGCCGACCATCAAGCTCGACAAGATGACCGTCGGCGGCACAGGGCAGTAACGCTGCTTCGCGCTGCAAAAAATATCGCAAAGAATTTTCAAGGACGTGCATGGCAACGAATAACGCAGTGGTTGAAAAATCAGATCTGGCGCAGTTAGCGACGGACGTTCTCTCCAAAGCATTGCAGGCCGGAGCCAGCGATGCAGAAGTCGTCATCTCCGAGGGCGATGAGTTTTCCACGCTGGTGCGTCTTGGCCAGGTGGAAACGCTGAAGGAATCCGGCTCGCGCGCGCTGGGGCTGCACGTATATTTCGGCCAGCGTTCGGCGACCACATCCACCAGCGATTTTTCTGCTGAGGGTGTCGAACGACTGGTGCATGGCGCGGTGGAGTTGGCGCGCGTCACCAGCGAAGATCCATATTCAGGTTTGCCGGATGCGAGCGAGTTTGGCTCCGCACCGGGCGACCAGGGTTTGTATTTTGACGATGTCTATTCCTTGCCGGTCGAGGAGCGCATCGCCATGGCACGCCGCGCGGAAGAAGCGGCGCTTTCCGTGGACACGCGCATGCAGAATAGCGATGGCGCCAACTTCGACGTGGCCACCGGATTGAAAGTACTCGCCAACTCGCGCGGTTTTGTGGGTGAGTATCGGCGCAGCTACTGCGGATTTTCTGTTGCGCCGATTGCACAGGACGGCAACGGCATGCAGCGTGACTGGTGGTACACGAACGCACGCACGCTGAAAAATCTTGAATCGCCGGAAGAGGTTGGCCGCGAAGCCGCACGTCGCACACTGCGGCGATTGGGCGCGCGTCGTGTTCCCACGCAGCGGGCCACGGTTGTGTTCTCTCCGGAGATTGCGCGCTCCATCATGGGCAACGTCCTGGCGGCTGCAGACGGCGACGCCATCTACCGCAGCGCATCGTTCTTCAACGGCATGTTGGAAAAAGAAGTTGCCGGCAGCAACATCACCATCATCGACGACGGCACGCTGATACTGCCCGGCGGCGTCGGCGGATTCGGCACCACGCCCTTTGACGGCGAAGGCCTTCCCACGCGGCGCAAAGCCATCGTCGAACGCGGCGTGTTGAAAAATTATCTGCTGAATACCTACACGGCGCGCAAGCTGAACATGCACTCCACCGGCAACGCATCACGCGGCCTCGCCGGAGCTGCTGGCATCGGCGCAGGAAATTTTTATCTTGAGCCGGGCACGCTCACGCCTGAGCAACTCATCGGCGAAGTGCAGAGCGGCCTCTACGTTACCGAGACAATGGGCTTCGGCGTGAATCTGGTCACCGGCGATTATTCGCAGGGTGCATCCGGCCTGTGGATTGAGAACGGCGAGCTGGCTTACCCGGTGGAAGAAATTACCATCGCAGGAAATTTGAAGGAGATGTACCGCAACATCAGCGGCATTGCGAATGACCTCGTCTTTCGCAGCGCCGGTGCCTGCCCCACGATTCGCGTGGAAGGCATGATGATTGCCGGCGCGTAGTTGCTAGCTCTTAGCGGCCTTGACTGCAGCTGTCAGCGCGGGCACTACTTCAAACAAATCTCCTACGATGCCATAATCGGCCACTTCAAAAATCGGCGCGTGTTCGTCTTTGTTGATGGCGACGATGGTATTCGCGCCCTTCATGCCGACCAGGTGTTGAATCGCGCCGGAGATGCCGATGGCGATGTACAGTTTGGGCGCGACGGTGTGTCCGCTCGAGCCAACCTGCCGCTCCATCGGCAGCCAGCCGTTGTCGCAGACCGGACGCGATCCGGCAAGCTCTGCACCGAGTGCGCGGGCCAACTCCTCGATGACCGCAATTTTCTCTGCAGAGCCGACTCCCCGCCCGACGGAAACGATTTTTTCTGCAGCCGATAAATCCACCGTGGCGGCCGCCTCGCGAAATTTTTCACTGGGATTGGTGCGAATTTGTTCAGCAGCAAGCTGCGGAGCGAAGTTGGAAATCTCCGGAGGTATTG
>CAIZGA010000335.1 GCA_903932385.1 uncultured Acidobacteriota bacterium | reverse complement strand
TGATGGCTGGTGGATTGCGGGCGTTGGCGCAAAGCACGTCGGTCGTGGATGCGAATGCGGTGCCGGCGTGGCAGACGGCGGCGGGCGGGGCGATGGCGTTTGAGGTGGCTTCGGTGCGGGAGCATATTCCGTTGCCGCATGAGCACTCAAGTATTTATAACGGCGGGAATTCTGGGGAGTTCAGGACGGTGAAAGTGCCGCTGCGGATGCTTATGGAGTTTGCGTATGGCGTGCCGGGGACGCGGATATTGTTGGGGGAGAAGATGGCTGGGGAGAAGTGGGTGAATGATGAGCGGTTTGACGTGACGGCGAAGACCGACAGCGCGACTAATGATGCGATGGGCAAGCTGACCTTTGACGAGTGCAAAGCGATGAAGATGGTGATGGTGCAGGAGCTGCTAAAGGACAGGTTTGGGTTGGCGGTGCATAAGGAGTCGCGGCAACTGCCGGTGTATGAGCTGGTGGCGGCGAAGGGCGGCGCGAAGTTGACGCCGTCGAAGACGGACGGGACTTCGGTGAATGAGAGCAGGGGAAGTATTTACGTAGCGGGGAGTGACCATACGGTGAGGCTGCTGGTGGAGGCGCTGTCGAAGTCACTGGGGCGGGTGGTGGTGGACAAGACGGGGATTGATGGGCGGTATGAGATTACGCTGAACTGGACGACGGAGGACGCGGCGGCGGCGGGTGATGACGGGCCGACGATCTTTACGGCGATACAGGAGCAGCTGGGATTGAAGCTGGAGCCGGCTAAGGGGCCGGTGGAGGTGCTGGTGATTGACCATGTGGAGAAGCTGAGTGCGAACTAGGTGGGGAATTTTGGAGGGGTGATGCGGCGGAGTGGATATTGGTTGGCGATGATGTTGGTGATGGCTGGTGGATTGCGGGCGTTGGCGCAAAGCACGTCGGTCGTGGATGCGAATGCGGTGCCGGCGTGGCAGACGGCGGCGGGCGGGGCGATGGCGTTTGAGGTGGCTTCGGTGCGGCTGAATCCGGGAAAGTTTACGGGGCCGAGTTTTCCGTTGAGTTCGGATGATTCATTTCGAGAGACGGGCGGGTTGTTTACGGCGGATTTTCCGTTGTCGGTGTATATCGAATTCGCGTACAAGAGCCGTTCGGACGGCGAGATGCACGCGATGCTGAACAAATTGCCGAAATGGGTGCAGACGGAGAACTATGCAATCAACGCGCGGGCGGCGACGGCGAACCCGACGAAGGACCAGATGCGGTTGATGATGCAGGCGCTGCTGCGGGAGCGGTTCGGGCTGGCGCTGCATTTCGAGATGCGCGAGGTGCCGGTGCTGGAGATGACGCTGGCGAAGCCGGGAGTGACGGGAGTTGGATTGCGTCCGCATAGCGAGGGGCCGGCGTGTGTGGAGACGAAGGAGATGCCGAAGATGAGCGATGCGAAGGAAGGTGATGCGTATCCGCCGGTGTGCGATGTGTATATGTTGATACCGCAGCCGAACAACATGATGAAGCTGGGGTCGCGGAACACGACGATGGAGTTGGTGGTGGATGCGTTTGGGACGATACCGAACGGATTGGACCGGCAGGTGGTGGACAAGACGGGGCTGAGCGGGCGGTACGACTTTACGTTGATATGGACGCGGCCGCAACGGAATGCGCCGGGCGCGGAGGCGGCGACGGATCCGCAGGGGACGACGTTTTTGGAAGCGGTGCAGGAACAGTTGGGCGTGAAGTTGAAATCGGCGAAAGATATGTTGAGGGTGATGGTGGTGGACCACGTGGAACGGCCTACGGAGAATTGAGTGCGCGGGGCGGCGGCGGTTTGACTTGGCGCGGGTAGGCGCGAGAGAATAGGGAGTCCCCCCTGTGTGGGCCTGTGGCGCAGCTGGGAGCGCGCTTCCATGGCATGGAAGAGGTCATCGGTTCGATCCCGATCAGGTCCACCAAATAACAAAGACAAGTAAATCGTTTTCTCCAGACGCGAAGCTGTGTCTGGAGTGTTTGCGCGCGTGTGAAAGTGGAAGCGGATCCCTTCGCATTGCTGCGGGATGACAACTATAAAAACAGAGGTAAAAACAAGAGCGGCACTCCTGATGGAGTGCCGCTTTTTGTTTGGTGCGGCGGTGTTGTTGGTTGGTTATTGGATGGTGACGGTGAAGGTGGTGGAGTGGGAGAGGGTGCCGGAGGTGCCGGTGAGGGTGACGGTGTAGGAGTGTGCGGTTGGGGTGTAGAGGCTTGGGTTGGATCCGCAACCGGTGAGGGCCGCGGTGGCCCC
>CAIZGA010000334.1 GCA_903932385.1 uncultured Acidobacteriota bacterium | reverse complement strand
TATCTCCGCCGCTATTCGAAGCGCCTCAGTCTTGAACAACGCGCCGCGCTCCTCGCCAAGCCCGCGGGCCGCCTCCCGCTCTTCGTCCTCACCGCGCTGGAGGAATTGCGCACCCTCGGCACCTACGAGGAGATCACCGACCGCATCCGCACCCTGCCCGGCGACGCCCGCTCGCTATTCGGCTGGATTCTCACCGAACGCCTCGCCAGCGACCCCGGCTTCCGCGACCGCGAGGGGCGGCCCTGCGGCGCGACGCTCGTGGGGAAATTCGCCTCCTGCCTTGGTGTCAGCCGCCACGGCCTTTCCCCGGCGGAACTCACCGCCCTGCTCGATCCCGGAGATCCGCTCGGCAATGTCGCCGCGCTCCTCCGCCTCCTGCGTCCCTACCTCATGCGCCGCGGCGAACTGCTCGACTTCTACCACGGCCAGTTCCGCGAAGCCGCCAGGGCCGGTTATCTCAATACACCGGACACGTTGGGCGACGCCCACCGTCAACTTGCCGAGCATTTTGAAAAACGTGCAACACCAGTGGGAGCCGGTCGGTGGGACAGCGATGACACGCGTGCATTCCGGGAACTGCCGATTCATCGCGCCGCAGAAGCACGAGCGTCGGGTAAACCTGAAGTTCTGTATCACCTCGTGGATGACGCACAGTTCCGCGCAAAGGCTTTCGAGCTTGCCCACAGTGCGGAGCCCATCGCCCGTGATTTGGACGTGGCGCTCGATCTAGCAGTGATAAACGACGACGCGGGCAAGGTCTTTCACTTCGCACTTATCCGCGCGGGATTTCTCCGGGAACTGTCAGAATCACATATGCCCCGCATCGCATTGTTGGCTGAGAAGGAGCCGGAGTTGGCGTCTAGCGTGGTGGCGCTGGTGCCGGACGCCGCTTACCGCCGCCTTGGACTGGTGGCGCTCGCTGTGAGAATCCGCCGGGATGTTGGAAGCGCGGTCCTTGTCCAAAGGCTTCTTCGGGACGCGCTGCGCATCTGTCAGCCAGTGACTGTGGCGCAGACACCCATACTCATCCTCATGGCACGAAGCCTCTGCGAGGCTGGTTTTCCACAGGCCGCCAGCCTTTCCCTCTGCGTGCCTGATTCCCCTGTACGGGCGGTCTGGATGGTCGCTTTGCGTGATGTTGCGGGACGCCCGGACGAAAAGTTCAGCACCTCACCGTCTGCGTCAGCTGACGAAATCGAACGATTCCAAGCCATCCGCAAAACCCTCCAGCCATTCATCAAATACAAAAGTACAATTCGCAGCCAACACGATTTCGACCGATTTGAAGAAGCTCTTTTCCAAGCACACGGCTTGGACGGTCCCGGGGCAGCGTATTGCATACAGGCCGCAGAGTATTTTGCATGCGCCAACGAGGAGATGGCGCTGACGGTTCTTGGGCGCGCAATTTTTCTGACCTGTAGAGTGGGAGAAAATCACCTCCGCACTGAGGCCGCCCTGGCGGAGATGTATTCGGCGAACGGGGAGCACGACGCCGCAAACGAAGCATTTGCGCGTGCACGGGTGATTGCTAAACTCGGCCACGCGCTGGCGCGCACGCCACTCGAACGCGCTTGGCTTGAGGATGCCGAGCGCGAGTTGCTCATCGTCGGCGAACGCGCCGCCACAGTGTGGCGTCCCGCGGGCTCCC
>CAIZGA010000333.1 GCA_903932385.1 uncultured Acidobacteriota bacterium | reverse complement strand
CACCTTCGGCCCGCAGGATACAGTTACCTCTCAAAAAGTAGCCATTGTCAGCGAACGCTTCGCCAAAACCTATTTTCCCAACACCAGTCCCATCGGCCACACCTATGCCATCGGCGACCCGAATGGTCTCTGGCAGATGCGGATCATCGGCGTCGTCAAAGACGTAAAATTTGAGCAGATCAACGAGCCCGCCCAGACCCTTGACTACGCCTTCTACCAGCAACATTCGCAGTACGAACAAAACCTCGTCGTCCGTTACGATGCCGGCAATGGCGCCGACTTCAACACCATTTCCGCAGAAGTTCAGCAGACCATCCACTCCATTGACCACACCCTCCCCATCACCTGGATCAAGTCACTCAACGAGCAAGTCTCCGGCTCCATCAACCAACAGCGCACTGTCGCACAGCTCTCCACCTTTTTCGGTCTGCTAGCTGTCTTTCTTTCCTGCATCGGCATCTACGGTTTGATGTCGTACATGGTCTCTCGCCGCACCAATGAGATTGGAATCCGCATGGCACTCGGCGCAGAACGTTCCAGCGTCCATTGGCTCGTGATGCGCGAAATCATTCTCTTATTTGGCATCGGCCTCGGCCTTGGCATTCCTGTCACCCTGGCCTGCGGTCGGATTGTCGCCAACATGCTCTATGGCATCACCGCAGCTGACACACCCAGCCTTGTCGTATCGGCCGTGTCTCTGCTGCTCGTCGGCCTGCTCGCCGGTTGGCTACCTGCACGCCGAGCCGCCTCCATCCAACCCATGGACGCACTGCGCACGGAGTAACTGATGACTGAACTCACTCTACCCACCGAGGTGATGCAATGATTGACGCCGTCCTGCAGGACATTCGCTACGCGCTGCGCTGGTTACGCAAATCGCCGGGATTCACTCTCGTCGCCGTGCTCACACTGGCGCTCGGTATCGGAGCGAATACGGCCATTTTCACGCTGGTCCATGCCGTGCTCCTCAAAAATCTTCCGGTCGTCGACCCCAACTCCCTCGTTCGCCTCGGCGATAACGAATATTGCTGCAACCTCAACCTCAGCTCCATGGGCCCCGACTACACCATCTTTTCCTACCCCGGCTACAAATATCTCCGCGATCACACCCCCGAGTTCGATCAGCTCGCCGCCATGCAGGCCGGCATGGCAGATCTCTCCGTCCGCCGCGCCGCCACCAATGCCAACGCCACGCCTCGCAGTGCCTTCGGAGAATTCGTCTCCGGCAATTACTTCCAGACCTTCGGCATCCAGCCCTACGCCGGCCGCGTCCTCTCTCCTGCAGATGATACTGACGCCGCCGCACCCGTAGCCGTCATCAGCTACCAGACCTGGCAGCATGACTTCGCCGGCGATCCGTCCATCATCGGCAGCACGTTCCTCATGAACACCCATCCGGTCACCATCATCGGCGTCACGCCCCCGGCCTTCTACGGCGACCGCATGTCCACTGACCCGCCAGGTTTCTTCCTCCCCATCTCGCAGCAGCCAACGCTCGGCTCCAGTCCCGAACGGGATGAAGCAAGCCTCGGCTGGCTCTTCCTTATCGGCCGAGTCAAACCCGGCACCTCTCTACCCACTCTGCAAGCCAAACTCAGCGGCCTCCAGCAGCAGGCGCTCTCCACCCTTCCAGACATGCAGACCGCCTACGGAAAGACCCAGCTCGCCAAGGCGCACATCGTCCTCACGCCCGGCGGCCTCGGCATCGCCAACATGCAGCACCAGGCTGCAAATAGTCTCTATCTCCTCATGGCGCTCGCCGGTCTCGTCCTTCTCATCGCCTGCGCCAACATCGCCAATCTTCTTCTCGTCCGCGGCATGGGCCGCCGTGCAGAAACTTCCATCCGGTTGGCCCTCGGCGCCTTCCGCGCCCGCATCATCCGCCAAATGTTGACTGAGAGCATCGTTCTCGCCTGCCTCGGCGGCCTCGCTGGCATCGTCGTCGCCTACGGTGCCACCAGCCTCCTGCTCGCGCTAATGTTTACAGACGCGCCCGGCCTTCCCATCCACGCCGCGCCCTCGCTGCCCGTTCTCGGGTTCGCCTTCGCCGTCTCCCTGCTCACCGGTCTTCTCTTCGGCGTCGCTCCCGCCTGGCTCACTTCGCGTGAAGAACCAGCAGACGCAATGCGCGTCTCCAGCCGCACCACCAAGAGCAGCAGCTCGCTCCTTCAGCGCTCCCTCGTCGTCCTCCAGGCCGCGCTCTCGATAGTCCTTCTCATCGGTGCCGGCCTCCTCGGCAAAAGCCTCAACAACCTCGAGCATCGCGACTTCGGCCTCGACGCCTCCAACCGCGTCATCGTCAACCTCAACCCGCTCAAGGCCGGCTACAAACCCGAGCAGCTCCAAGGCCTCTATCAGCAGATCGAAGACAAGTTCCACGCCATGCCCGGCGTCCAGAACATCGGCCTCTCCCTTTACACGCCGCTGCAAGGCACCAGCTGGAGCTTCTGGGTCTTCGCTCAGGGTGAGCCCGAACCCGCCGCCGGCCACTTCATCGGCTCCTCGTTCAACCGCGCCAATCCTGACTATTTCCGCTCCGTCGGCCAGCGCATCATCCGCGGTCGCGCCTTTACCGACGCAGACACAGCCACCGCGCCCGCTGTCGCCATCGTCAATCAGGCCTTCGTGAAAAGGCTCTTCAAGCCCGGTGAGAATCCCATCGGTCGCCGCATCGGTGCCGGCGTCGCCGCCAACAGCTCCGACTACGAAATCGTCGGCGTCGTTGACAACACCAAGTACGTCGATGCCCACGAGGAGAACGATCCGCCCATGTTCTTCCTTCCTCTGCTCCAACCAGGCCACTTCGGCCCCAAGCACCTCGACTCGGCCCCTGCGAAGCCGGCAGCCATCGACGCCTCCCTCTACGCCCAGGCCCTCGTCCTCCAGATGAACGCGCTCACTCCCGACCTCGAACTTAACGTCCGCAAAACCCTCGCCGAGATCGACCCCAACCTCACCGTCGACCACTACGCTACCTTCGCCTCGCAAATCAGCGGCAACTTCACTCAGGAGCGCATGATCTCGCGCCTCACCCTCACCTTCGGCCTGCTCGCTCTCGTTCTCGCCTCGGTCGGCCTCTACGGCATCACATCGTACGGCATCCTCCGCCGCACTTCAGAGATCGGCATCCGCATGGCCCTCGGCGCGGAACGCACCTCGGTCGTCTCCATGGTTCTCCGCGGTTCCATGCTGCAATGCGCCCTCGGCATCCTCATCGGGATCCCCATCGCTTTGCTCTGCGCCCACTTCGTCACCGCGCTTTCCACCCTGCTCTTCGGCGTCCAGTTCTGGGACCTCACCGTCCTCTCGCTCGCCACGCTGTCACTTTCATTCGCCGCCGTCATCGCTGGCATCATCCCTGCACGCCGCGCCGCCTCCATCCAACCCATGGACGCACTGCGCACGGAGTAACCATGATTGAACTGAAACATCTCGAACGCAGCTATAAAACCGGCCACATTGAAAGCTGGGTGCTACGTCGCATCAACCTCAATATTCGCCAGGGCGAGTTTGTCACCATCATGGGGCCATCGGGTGCCGGCAAATCTTCACTCCTCAATGTCCTTGCCATGTTGGATGATCAGTGGCGCGGGTCGTTTCACTTTGATGGCGTCGCCGTGCATGAGCTCAACCGCAAACAGCGCGCGGATTTGGCACGTCGCCGCATCGGCATGGTATTCCAGAGCTATCATCTGCTCGACGACCTTACCGTCGCAGAAAATATTGACCTGCCGCTTTCGTATAAAGACATCCCCAAAGCCGACCGCACCGCGTTGGTTGCCGACGCACTCGACCGCTTCAACATTGTCGGAAAGAAAGATTTATTTCCCAGCCAGCTTTCCGGCGGTCAGCAACAACTGGTTGGCATCGCCCGCGCCGTTGTTCACTCCCCGACCCTGTTGCTCGCCGATGAACCCACCGGCAACCTTCACTCCGAACAAGCACGAGAGGTTATGGAACTTTTTGAAAAATTAAATCAGCAGGGCGTCACCATCGTCCAGGTCACTCATTCTGAGGTGAACGCCGCTTATGGCTCCCGCACCATTGAACTTCGCGATGGCTGGCTCACCAGCGATAGCGCCGCCATTGCATCCGAGGTGCAACAGTAATGAGCAAATCCGCCACGCAATCCTCTCTCTTCGCGCTTTTACTCTGCACTCTTGTGACTACACCGAACATCTCTGCCCAGCAAGCGGTTACGCCGGACGCTCCGGCCCCGCAGCAACAGTCGGCACTCACACTTGCACAGCAATCGCACACGCTTCAGCAACCACCCACGGCTGCCAGTTATTTCCACGTCGAGATGCCGCACTCGCATAACCCTCTAGCGCCTTACATGCCGTCTACCGTCCCTCCGCTCGATCTGGCAAATTCGCCGCGGCTGCAGAATCTTGAGCGCGAAGGAAAACTCTATCTTTCGCTGAAGGATGCAATTGCACTCGCACTTGAAAATAATCTCGACCTCGCCTGGTTCCGTTACAACCTGCCCATCGCGGAAACGGATCTCGCGCGAACCCGTGCCGGCGGCCAAGCCAACGGCGTCAACGTAGGCGTACAGCAAGGCACTCCCGGCGGCGGTTCTTCCTCCGGTGGCGGTGGAACCGGTAGCAGTGGTGGCAGTGCAGGCAGCGCCAGCAGCAGTGCCGGATCAGCCAGCGCTTCAGGCGGCGGTGCCGGTGGTCTGGTGCAGTCCACACTCGGTGTCGGTACTACTGTGCACGGACGAGACCCGCAACTCTACGCGGCTGCATGGACTGATCACACTACCGAGCAACTTACCAACACCATCACTACTGGCACTCCCCTCTACCACCTCAACACGATTGAGGGGCAAACAGAATATTCCCAGTATTTTGCTCTCGGCACGAATATTCAGGCCTACTACAGCGGGCTTCGCCAAACCACGAACTGCCTCTACTGCCAGACCAATCCCACGCTGCAATCAAATTTCACGTTCTACGTTTATCAGCCTGTACTTGCCGGCTTTGGTCTCGGCACCAACAACCGCTACATTCGCATCGCCAAGAAGAACCAGCAACTGACTGACCTCGGATTCAAGGCCCAGGCCATAGCCACAATCACCGTGGTTGAAAATATTTATTGGAATCTCGTCAGCGCCTATCAGACCGAGCAGATTGATGAACAGGTTCTTGCCTTCGCGCAGAAGACATTGAATGATGACCAGAAGCAGCTTGAACTGCAGGCCATCCCAAAAGTGCAGGTCATGAAGGACCAGTCAGACCTTGCAGCTAGCGAAGGTGAACTCACTGTCGCCAAGGCACAACTTAAACTGAACGAGCTCTACCTTAAGAACGCACTTACTCGCGCCATCGACGATCCGGCGCTTGAAGACATGCCTGTCATCCCGCTCGACCATATCGGCGCTAGTGATGAAAATGAAAACAAGCCCATCGAAAAGCTTATCGCCGAAGCGGAAAAGAACCGTCCCGATGTCTCCATGGATGAACTTGCCATGCAGCGCGCACAAATCAGCTTGAGTACCATCAAAAACGAGTTGCTGCCATCGCTCACTCTTTACGGCATGTACAACGGCACTGGCATCGGCGGAGTTCCTAATCCCAGTTGCCAGTCCGGCTCCGGTTGCACACCGGAAAGTACGCTCCCCACCGGGCTCGGCGGTACCGTGCAAAACGCCTTCAACTACACCGCACCGGAGTATCAGGTCGGCTTTCAATTGTCTGTCACACTGCGCAACCGTCAGGCCAAGGCCGACCAGTTCCGCGCCGTGCTCGAATATCGCCAGAGCGAAATCATCTTCGAGGAGCAAAAGAAGAACATCCGCTTCGATGTCCGCAACTCGCAATACGCTCTGCAACAGGCTCGCGCCCGCGTTGATGCTTTGCAGAAGGCACGCGACCTTGCCCAAAGCACGTTCGATATCACCAAGCAGGAACAACAGCTTGGCGCCAAGTCCGGCTACGACACGCTTCTTGCCAATCACGACCTCGCTGTGGCTGAGCTTGCCCTGATTACCGCGCAAACCGCCTATGAGCAAGCTAAAGTTGATATTGATCGTGCAACCGGAGAAACTCTGGACCGTGTTGGCGTCTCCATCGAAGATGCAAGGTCCGGCGTCGTTACCCAACTCGCGCCCTAGCGATTTTTTTGTAGAATCGCAACACAGGCATAGCCGCCGTGACCCCAATTGGCAGCAGCCTCAAATCGGCACAGAACGAGGCGCGACTTCGATGCAACAACTGGCGACTACCGTACCGGCAACGACGCGTGCGGATAGCTGCGGCCATCTGCTGAT